>JAGVNQ010000101.1 GCA_020053195.1 Sideroxydans sp. | reverse complement strand
GGGTGCGGTGCGGTGATTGCAAAAGGCGATTTCTCCGCACCTGCGTGCTCGGGCGGCAAAGATTCGCGGCACGCACGCAAGTCGTCGGCCAAATCGCGCGCATTCTGGTAACGCGCCTCCAAATCCTTTGCCAGCGCTTTGGCCACAATAAAATTCAACATCTCCGGCACTGCGGGGTTCAGCGTGCTGGGCGGAGCGGGCATGACATTCATGGTTTGATACATGATGGCATTAATGTTTTCGCCGACAAACGGCGCTTTGCCTGTCAGCATCTCGTACAACATCACGCCCAAAGAAAAAATATCGGAACGCTGATCCAGCGTGCTGCCCATGACCTGTTCCGGTGACATGTATTTGGGAGAACCGAGCACCATTCCGGTCTGGGTGCGCACGGCAGCCGACTCCATGCGAGCAATGCCGAAATCGGTAATTTTTACGTGCCCGTCACGGATCACCATGATGTTGGAAGGTTTTACATCTCTGTGTACGATGCCGTGTTCATGCGCATATGACAAACCGAGCGCCACCTGAGCCACGATATCCAGAACCTGCTTGACAGGAAGCACGGGGTTGTCGTTGAGCACATCGCGTAACTCGCGCCCCTGCAAAAACTCCATCGCGATATATGCGACATCTTCGCTTTTGCCCACATCATAAATGGTGACGATGTTGGGATGGCTCAAGCGCCCTGCTGCTTTTGCCTCTTGATAGAACCGGCCTTCGTATTCTTCTTTTTCATCTTGGGCCATGCCCAAACTGATCGTTTTAATCGCAACAACGCGATCAATCAGCGGGTCGGTCGCCTTATAGACGACCCCCATCGCCCCCTGACCGAGTTCGGAGATAATTTCATAGCGCCCGAGGCGGGAGTTAATAACCATCGCTGGAACGACTTATTTGGACGATTTATTCTTTACGCTACTGAACACGGGACCCCATGCTGGATGCCCCGCTTCAGCCGCGCTCAGATTAAAAGATGGATTGAGATTAAACGCGGCACTGAACGAATCACGACACAATTTTTCTCTCGATGAAATGCAATGGATAAAAGCCGAATATTTATACGCTTCAACCTTTTCGCTCGGACTCGCTTCTTTGTTATCCAGCATCTTCTGGAAGGCAGACAAGGCTGGCGCGTACTCGCCATCTTCATAGTGCTGCACTCCTTTGCTCAACAGTCTCGCCGTGGGACTGCTCAGCCATTTGGCCTGACTCCCATCATCGCAAGTGACCACCGAGGCACAACCGCCCAACAACAGTGCACACAACGCTACCATCCAAACGCTTTTGCTGTTATCCAAAATTTTCTCCTACGCCGCCAATTAATTGACAAACGTGTATTTAATTCTCAACTTCTGACCAGCTTTGATTTTAATCGACTGTGTATGCGATGGGAATGTCGTATTTTTAATCTCGACAACATGTTTTCCCGGTTTAACCTTGAGCTTGGTTAACGGCGGACTGGCATCAACCATTTTGCCGTCGAGATAAACATCCCCCCACGGCTTGATCGAAAACAACAATAACCCGGTAGTTGCAGCCGCTTGCACGGGCGTTTTTTTTGACTTATCAGTTTGTTGGGAGGCAACCGATACCGCCGAAGCGGCCACTGGCGCAGAAGCAGCCAAAATATTCGTTTGCGCCACGGCAGAGGCAGCACCCACCCCGGATTGGGCAGCCTTGGCCGAAACCTTGGTTGGCGTATCGGATTTATGTGCCACCTTTATCACCACCGCCAACAACACAAGAGGCAGGAGCGCCGCACCAACATACATGGCTTTTTTCTGGTTTGAAGCCAGCTTGAACTTTTCCATCAGGAAAGCGGCTTTTTTATCGCTCCAGACCAGCAATGTTTTCCAGTGCCCTCTGAGAATCAAGACAACATTGTGCATTTGATCGGCAAATTTCGTCCTGGGTTTGTAGCGCTTCGCCGTTTGCGTGCCGGTCAGATCGCCAGAACTTCCGATTTCATACACTTCATGTTCGCGCACATGCTTATCGGTGCGCGCGCCGCAGTAAAGGAACATGCCGGTATATTCTTGCGACAAACGCGAAGCTGCATCGAAATACGAGCGGGAAACCAGAATTTGTCCGGGATCGGCAAAACCCATTACACGTTGCGCGACATTGATACCGTCTCCCACAATATTGGGTTGACCGTTGATGTCTTTCACCAAACGCACGGGCCCCAGATTCACGCCCATCCGCACCAGCAAGGGAGGATCAATCAACCCATCCGCGCTTTGCAGACTCTTGCGCATCCTGAGTGCCGCCCGCAGCGCATCTTCCACATCACCCAGAAAACTAATCGCAGCGCCATCGCCCGTGTCCAGAATAATGCGATCATTGACTGGCACATCGCGGATAGCATTGGACAGAAAGGCGTTAAAACGCTCTTTCTGCGAAATCTGCCCTGAAACGGATTTCTTCGAATATTCAACAATATCCAGAAAAAATACGCTACAGATAATGGTCTTGTTGCCCCGATCTTCCATTTATTCCCGCACGCTATTCGCGCCCAATTTTCGATTATCTATAAAAATACAACACAAGCTCTCTGATTCTAACGATAAATAGACCAAATTCGCTAGTTTTTTCGTGGCCGCGCGCGTGGCAGCTTGCCATGCCGCCCATCGTCAACTACTTGCCTGGCCACACCCGCCGGCAACCCCACCCATTCCAATATCGCCCTCACCTCGCCGTCGCCCAGTTCCACCATCATGCCGCGCTTGATACGCGGCGGCAGATTGATGATACCGAAGCGCACGCGCATCAAACGGCTGACCGGAAGCCCCAATACTTCGAAAGAACGGCGCACCACGCGGTTGCGCCCTTCTTTCAGCACCAAGTGATACCAGTGATTAAAACCTTCGCCGCCCGCGTCGGTGAGTTGCTCGAAACGCACAACGCCGTCTTCCAACTCGATGCCTTCCTTGGTCATCTGGCTCACCTGTTCTGCCGTCAACGCGCCCTGCACACGCACAGCGTACTCGCGTTCCACTTCAAAACGCGGATGCATCAGGCGGTTGGCCAATTCACCCGAGGTGGTAAAAATCAGCAGCCCGCTGGTATTGAAATCCAGCCGCCCGATGGCGATCCACTTTTGTCCGCGCAATTTCGGTAGCGCATCAAATACTGTGGCGCGTTCGTTGGGATCGTCGCGACTGACAATTTCACCTTCCTGCTTGTGGTACAGCAACACGCGCGGCATGGTTTGCTCAGCCTGAAGCAGTTGCAGACGCACGACGCGTCCATCCACCTGAACCTTGTCGCCCTCGGACACGCGCAGGCCAAGCGTCGCCACCGTACCGTTCACGGTCACCCGCCCGGCGCTGATCCATTCTTCCATTTCACGGCGCGAACCAATACCGGCTTGCGCCAACACCTTTTGCAATCGTTCGCCTTGCGGATTTACTTCAGCTATTTCATTCATTCTGTTACCGCCCGTCTTTCAAGCACAGCTTGTGCCAAAGTCCCGCTATCCACATGTTCCAATTCGCCGCCGACCGGCAAGCCGCGCGCGATGCGCGACACCTTGATTCCTTGAGCACGCAACAACGTCGCCAAATAATGCGCCGTTGCCTCACCTTCAACGGTGAAGTTAGTCGCCAAGATCACCTCGCACTCCAATTCCCGGGCGCGCTTGACCAACCGTTCTAGCGGAAGTTCCCGCGCCCCGATGCCATCCAGCGGCGAGAGCCGTCCCATCAACACAAAATACATACCACGAAAACATTGCGCTTGTTCCATCATCAGCAAATCGGCTGGCATCTCCACCACGCACAACAGATTTGTCTCGCGCCGCGCTGAACTGCACAAGACGCAAGTTTCTTCTTCGGAAAAATTATTGCACTTGGAACAGTGCTTGACGCTTTCCACCGCATGAGCCAACGAGCGCGCCAGATGCAGCGCGCCCTGCTTATCGCGTTGCAACAGATGGTAAGCCATACGCTGTGCGGATTTCGGCCCCACGCCGGGCAAACAGCGCAAAGCCTTGACCAGCTCTTCCAGACTGGAAGGTGTATTCATTAAAACGGCAGATTCATACCCGGCGGAAGATTCATTCCGGCAGTGAATCCGCTCATGCGTTTTTTCGATGTCTCATCGACTTTTTTGTTGGCATCATTCAGCGCCAGCACAATCAAGTCTTCCAGCATTTCTTTGTCGTCCAGCACGCTTTGGTCCAGATTCACGCGGCGCACTTCATGCGCGCAAGTCATGGTTACCTTGACCATGCCGGAACCGGACTGGCCTTCTACTTCGACGCTAGCCAACTCGTCCTGCGCCTTTTTCATGTTTGCCTGCATCTGCTGCGCCTGCTTCATCAGCCCGGCCATTCCGCCCTTCATCATCTTCACTTCCTCCTCAATTCGTTATACGGGTCTGATCGAATTCTCTACCACTTGCGCGCCCAGCATCGCCTGGGCTTCGCGCACAAAAGCATCTTGTTTGATCGCGTCTTCCGCCTGTTGCTGGCGCGTCTGTTTTTCATGCTGCTCGACGGCAGCGGGTGTCGCCACGTTATGCGCCCCCGCCAATTCCACCACCAGCCGGATCGGCTTGACGAAATATTCCGCCAGAGCGGCTTGCAATTTATCCTGCGCGATTTTATTGGTTTGCAAATGTTTGTGTTGCGGCGCGAGATTCAGCACCAAGCGCCCTTCGACAAAACTGGTCAACACGCAATTCTTCGCCAGCTCGCGCGCCATACCTTGCAAGTTGAGTTGCGACATCAACGTATTCCAATCCAAATCAGTGCCGCTCGCCACGCTCTGCACCGGAGCGAACGATCTCGCGGGAGCAGGTTCGGCTGCGACCAATTTTGACGCACTAGCCATGGCAGGTTCTGCGCTCTGCCGCACTGACGCGGCACGAGAAGCAGGCTGTCCCACACTCGCCACTGTAGCTTGCGGTGCAAACGCCAGCATACGCAACAGCGTCATGGTAAAGCCCGCGTATTCGTCCGGCGCGAGATCAATCTCGTTGCGACCATGAATCACGATCTGGTAATTCAATTGAATTTCTTCCGGCGTGAATTGCTGCGCCAACTCCAGCAAACGCGCACGTTCCGGCTCGTCATCCGGGATCGCCTGCGGAATGGTTTGCGCCAGCGCAATGCGGTGCAACAAAGTCGCCAAGTCCTGCAATGCGGCCTCGAACGCAATGCTGCGGATTGCCATATCGTCGGCGATACGCAACAGACCGACTCCATCACCGGCACGCAACGTCTGCAACAGATCGAATAAATAACCCTGATCGATTGCGCCCAGCATGGTGCGCACCAGCGACTCGTCCACCTTGCCGGAAGAATAGGCGATGGCCTGATCCATCAGACTCAGCGCGTCGCGCATACTGCCCTGCGCCGCACGCGCCACCAAATTCAGTGCGCCGTTTTCATACGGAATATTTTCCTGCCCCAACACATATTGCAGATGCGAAAAAATCAGCGCGGGCGGCAATTGTTTGAGATTGAACTGCAAGCAACGCGACAACACCGTGACCGGAATCTTCTGCGGGTCGGTGGTGGCGAGAATAAATTTCACATGCGATGGCGGCTCTTCCAGAGTCTTCAGCATCGCGTTGAACGCGCTCTTCGACAGCATGTGCACTTCGTCGATGATATACACCTTGAAACGCCCGCTGGTCGGCGCATACAGCGCACTCTCCAGCAGCTCGCGCATATTATCCACCTGCGTATTCGACGCGGCATCCAGTTCGATCAAGTCAACGAAACGCCCGGTGTCGATCTCGGTACACGCGCCGCACACACCACACGGCGTGGCAGTGATGCCGGATTCACAATTCAGGGATTTGGCGAAGATGCGCGCAATGGTGGTTTTGCCCACGCCGCGCGTGCCGGTGAACAGATAGGCATGGTGCAAACGATTTTGCGATAGCGCGTTGGTCAGCGCCTGGACGACATGCTCCTGCCCCGCCAGCTGAGCGAAGTTCCGGGGACGCCACTTGCGGGCTAGTACAGAAGTCGCTGACATATCGTTTGCCAAAAAATATCGAGTGCGACACCCTCGAAAAATAGGAGGCGAGCCTTACCCCCGGCACTTGCACCGACTGGTTGTGGCTGCTTCCTTCCGGACCTGACCAGGTTCACCAAAGTGCAATGCGGGGAGACCCGCCAATTCGTAAAATCTGAGTCTTACGGGCATGAGATGCCCTGAGACAGGGGCGCATGATAGTCGAAAAGCGGGGATAAATCCACGCGAAAGGTCACCTCGCCCCTCAATTCATTTCCACAAAACTTTCAACCCAAATTCTTTGTATTCCGGAAACTGTGCATCTTTTGAAATCAGCACGAACTGCTGCTGAATCGCTTGCCAGATTATCATCCGGTCGAATGGATCCTTATGCCCGATCTTGGGAAGTTGATAGAACGAGGCGGTTTCATGCGGTGTCGGCTGGATAATTTCGACACACATTTGTGCTGCGATGTCCGGCATGTCATCAGGCGCGCACCCTTCCAGTTCTATCTTGCCTAAAGAGAACTTGAGGGAAATTTCCCAGAACGAGATAGTGCTTACACATACCCGGTTTTCGGCCGATCTAACCTCTTTTCTTGCCTTTGCGCTTAACTTGTCCGGCGAAAAAGCCGCCCAAAGAAAAGTGTGGGTGTCGAGCAGGCAATTCATGCTCGCAGCATTTCCTCGTCGTCCAGCGCAAAATTTTCGTGCGTAATGCAACGGGCGCGCCCCTTCATCACCCCCAAAGGACGCTCGCCTTGCTGTGGAAGCTGGCTATAAGGAATGATGGCCGCGACTCTTTCCTTTTTCTTGCCGAAGCTCACGGCTACGGGTTCGCCATTTTTTACCAAATTGCCCAACACTTCGGAAAACTGCGCCTTCAATTCGCCGACTGTCATTGTTTTCATCGCTGATTTCCTCGCAAAGAAGTGGCAGAAAGACTGACAGTTAAGAGTCAAGTTGTCAAGAAGACAAATGTGATGCCGATGTAAGGTGCAATAAGTGAAGCGCATTGCACCGGATGTTCACTCCATACGGCGCAATGCCCGTTGGTTATTGCGTATAAGGACTCCCCCTCCGTCTTACAAGCAATCCGTGTTGATGATTTTGAGTGCAACTACTTCCGTATATCCGGCTTCCTAATGGGCAGCGTACTACTCGAACCATGATCAATTTCGCGCGTAAGGTTCAAATCGCCCTATCGGCCACCCAATCGCTCAAGATAGTCCAATGACCACCCTCTTCTCAGACGATTATGATCGCGCTGATTAAAATAAGTCCTTAAGCAGGCAATACATGAAGAGTCTTCCCCACAAGATTTGCAGTCGAGCAATTTGATCGCCTTGTCCAACACATCCTCAAAATGCGCCCGAACCTCATGGACAAACCCTGCCCCACCAGGCGCTGTATCAAACAGCACCAATGATGGATGATCTTTCCGTGAGTAGTATAAGCACCCGCCTATATCACGCTCGTCAATATCCAATGCTTGGCATGCCCCATTCACAAGCGCATACAAAACTGACAGCCAAAGTGAGTGAATATCATCGGGGCTCTGCAACCCAAGTCTATCAAGATGTTCAACGGGTAGTCGCAATTCCAAAACATCGGTTCGATAGCGATAGCCAAGCCCCTTCCGTTCCGGGCGCGAACCTATGCACTTCTGATCGGAACTCCATGGTCTGGAGTGTAAAAAAGGCACGACGACCGGATTATCTTTCGTGGCATAACCACACGAACCACAAATATAAAAATCGTTACCCTGATTATTATTGACGACATATATCCATCCCTGCTTGGCTTCACGGTATGCAACTTGCGGCACACTCACGATTGGTATGAATTCAGGTTCTGCCGCATCATCATGAAAAAACACTTCACTATAAGACTTCATCGCAGGACGCTCGTCGCCGACATTCCCGCTGCCGGTTTTAGCAGATGTCGAAAAACCGAATTCGGGATAAACATAAGTCTTTGCTTCGATCATGTTGCCGCAATGACAAGCCTTGCTCGGTGCAAGCTGCCCTATTTTCATCTCGGCGGAGAAGAAACGGCAGTCATCACAATGCCAGTAATGAAATTCATGAAGTTTACGCTCACCGCCCGGTAGTACAATCGCTTCGGATTTCCATACTTTGCCGCCGGCAATCACTTCATTGCCGGGCGCAAACTCGGACAAGGCAAGTTTCATATCCCGATCCAGTTCGATCTCGCCGCATTCCTTGCCGCTGCCGCGAATTTTTAATTCCACTACCTCTGTTGGAAATCCGTACTTCGGCATCAAACCATACGTACCAAGTTTTCCGAGCAGAGAGCGCCGCTTTAAAGTATTCAGTTGCTGCAGGAACATATCTGCCAGCCTTCCCTTTTCTTGCTCAAGGGCATTCTTTTGTGCTTGCTGCAAGGCAACCCAGTCTCCACGGACATCACTGGATGCAGTAGCAAGTCTATTAACAAAGCATTCACGTTCTTCCTCTTCATTCATTCCTTGTCCATCCAGCCATTGCCAGTTATCAATTCCCAGCCTAGTGTGCAATTCAGACGGAATAACGCGCTTGAGCCTAGCCTTCAGTTGCTCGGGACGCTTTGCCAAGTATCCGCCCAACTCAACCGGCCTGGGGACAGCAGGATCAAACAGACATTCGAGCTTGTCGATGAACACATCCGGGTTGGCCCTAAAAAAGTCTGCCATGGCTTCGGCATGAACATGGCGGCGGATGATTTTAATGTTGTCAAGATGTATGGTGGGAGGTCGAACCGCGCCCTGCACCATGCGCTGCCATTGCTCGAAATAGGCGAAGTCGTGGGTGCGACGCTGTGCAAAGCTTACGATAATCGCCGCATTGCCCGCCCGCCGTCCTGCTCGACCTGCCCGCTGCACATAATTCCCGGGATTCGGCGGCATGTTCCGCATGAACACGGCCTGCAAGTCGCCAACATCCACGCCCATCTCGAATGTTGTTGTACAGCTCAACATGTTCACCTTGCCGCCGATGAAATCCTGTTGGGCTTCAAAAGCTTTTTCCTTAGAAAGTTGCGCGGTATGCTCGCTTACCTTGAGCGGAATTGGCTCCATGTTGTTAAACAGGTTGTAATAGTGATTCCTCTGCCGCTCTTCCAGTAGATACGGCTTAACTGTGCCCATGCAGCCTGACATTGGGCATATGCCGTCAATGGCGAATGCGGTAACCGTGCCACAGGTATCACAACGATGGGCATCATCACCGGCGATCTGCACCTGCCACCAGTTTGGTTTTAGCCGAAGAAGGTTTGTTTCATTGTTATATGTACCGCGCTCAAATAGCTTGTTCAATGGACTATTGGGATGGTTTATCGCGGCCCATATCTGTTGCAATGCGGTGAGCGCAAGTTCTTTCGCTTGGTCTTCTGCGACACCTTTGCGGCGCAATATACGGAGCAGATAACCGAGCCGCTTATTGGTTAGATTGTGCGCCGGTTCCCATGCATATATCCGTTTCCTGGGATCGCTCTTGCTGCCGCGCAGATAGCACGGAACATTTCGTGGCGCAAAAATGGCATCGTCATGCCCTATGCCGTTAAAAACCTCATCATCAAACGAAACGATGCCTTGATACCGCAGCGTATCAAGCAAAACCTGAATTAGCGTCCACTGCGCCTCCTGATCCTGATTCCATGGCGCGCCGGAAAGGACATCAATCGCCGTAAAACGCTCCGGCTTGCGCAAACGGAAGACCACACAGCCAGAGCCCTCCAGGGCAAGTCTCCGATCCGTGGCTGTCCATTCACGCAACACCCATCGGCCTGCGTCCTTCTTTTTCGTCGCAGCACTCGAATCCTCATCCCACTCGCCTGCCTTCTCAGCCACACTTCTCGTATGCTGCACCCATTCCTGCAAATCAACTGCGCCCGCACTGGAATACAAGGCCTCAACAAGATAGCGCCGTTGCTTGAACTTGTTGTAGGTCTTGTCCATAAAGGGGGCAAAAAATGCGGCATCCTGACGCGAGTCGGAGAACATCATCAACTTCCGACCGCCGCCCGGATGAGCCGATTCTTTGAGGTCTGGGGATTCCGGTATTTGTTGGTACAGGGCGGTGGCAAGAACTGCAACCGGTACCTGCTTGCCAGTCACGATCCTGCTCGCCACCGAACCGTGATTATTCAGGCATGATGGGCACTGTCTGGGAACATTGCGGCGAGGCTTATTTTGAAGCTTAAAAATAACAATTGTTTCTGCGGCATGCCCCTCGCAGCCATCCAGATCAAAGGTGCTCGCATCGTGAATGCGCCCACATATCCTGCATAAACGCATGGGGCTGGCAGAATGCGACTGTTTGGCATCCTGTTCTTCTTCCACCGCATCGTCTTCATCCGTTTCGCCGCTGTCCGCTTCTGGTCGCAACTGAAACCAGCCAAGCTTTGTAATTGGATCATCGCCCACATCGGGCGGCTGGGATAAATATCCTCCATCCTCATTGCCCACCAACATAACTTCTCCGCAACGATTGCAGCTTGCCAATTCAAACACCGCATATTCTTGCCCGGCAACCCGATGGTGTTTCTTGCGCCTTGCCAGGAGCTGCGGTCTGCCCTCGGCATTGAACCAAGCGTAAATACCGCTTATTGCGCGCGCCATGATGTGGTACCTGGCCGGAATCAACGGCGCAGCATTGCCGGACTTGCGCGCATGCGCACCCAGCGCAACCAGATCAATGACTTTTTCAGCGCTTATGCCCTGAACCTCATGTAATTCCAATGCCCGCTTCTCATTCAACAGCGCGCGCAAACGGCGTACGTCACTATCCCCTTCCATGAAATGATGCAAAAAAGTCGGCGTTTTCTCATTGTCTTGACAGCTTTCGGTTGCTGCCAGCGCAATATCCACAACTGCTCCCAGTGCTCCGTTTCGATTTGCGATAACCACCAGATCATCTACCGTTGTTTTGCCACCATCGAATGCTGCATTCTTTAGCTCGCGGTACAATTCCGCCGAACCAGTACCCCAAGCCGCGTCTGCCGGTTTGAGTTCGACATGTTCAACACGGACTATGTCATCCGACTCGAATATTTCTCCAAATAAACCAGAAGCGAAATTGGCAACCTTTGATGAGCCATTCTCGCCACCACCCAGCGTGGCGCTGGTGGCGATGCACTGCAATCGCCCCGGCTCACTCTGGACAACTCGATCTTTCAGGCGGCGTAACAGCATGGCAATTTCGGCTCCGAGCGCCCCGGAATAGGTATGCACTTCGTCCAATACCAAAAACCGCCAATGCCCCTCATAGAACAAGCAGGAATCCTTGGGGCGAATCAAGAGGTATTCCAGCATGGCGTAATTCGTAAAAAGGATGTGCGGTGGTGCGGCCTGCATCTGGTCGCGGCAAATCAATTCATTGACCAGCGGATCCTTCCCATCATGGTATGCACGGTAACTTTCCAATGCTTTCTTTTCATCTTGATCTGTTTCGCCCGTGTAGCGGCCAAACGTAATGTCCGGGAATAATTCCGCGATAGTCCGCAAACGCGCGATCTGGTCATTTGCCAGCGCATTCATTGGGTATAGCAGCAGCGCGCGGACACCGGGATGTTTTAACGTCCCAGCCTCGGCTTCTCGCAACAAATGGCTGATGATCGGATAAAGAAATGTCTCGGTCTTTCCGCTGCCCGTGCCAGTGGCAACCACAAGATTTCGTTTCTCTGTAATGGCTCTTCGCAGGGCTATTTCCTGATGGGCATACAACGGTCGTTCCAGAATATCCGGCTCGAATTTTCTGAATGCCTCAGGAAGTATCTTTTCATTAACCAGGTGTTCGATAGATGCGCCACTCTTGAAACCTGGCGACATTTCCAGAATAGGCTGGCGAACAAGAGGCGGTTGGGTTTTGTCGCAAAGCAATTCCCTGAATTGCTCAAGCAACGAAGGATTCTTAAGATGGAATGAGGTTTCCAGATACCTGAGATAAGAGTCGCGCAACGCTTTATAAACATCCGTAGGATTCATCGTTACACTCATATCGCCTCTCTACTCTGATATTTCAATTTTAGTTGTTCATATTCCCGAACCTTTGCAGAACTCTGCCCGACGAAGAGGCCAAATTTCTCACTCAGGAAAATTACCTCATCCACTGGCGGACGCTCTCTACCCAAATTTTTGTGCCATTTAGCCAATATGCCAGACAATACGCGCTGGCCGTGCTGTTGCCTGATGCGTTTTGCCGCCGTATTCAGATTGGTGTATTGGAAGGCCACCTCTCGAATGAAGTCTTTGTCCTGCCCATTCAACTCCAAGGTAAGAATTTCCATGCTTGGCAAAACAAGCTCCAATATACCGTCAAAATCTTGCCCGTTCATTACACGATAAGCTTCTGAGGTCGCTATGGCATTGGCGCAAAATATGTTGAGCGAACCACTTCCATCCTCCGGAATCTTGATCTGCTCCAACCTATCTGCAAGTCTCAGACCTTGCAAAAAATTGATTACCTCGTTCGTTGGGAGACCAGACGGCACTGCGGGTGGTAATTTCACGAGCTGGGGTCGGTACCAATGCGCTAGCAGCGCCATCAAATAAATATCTATCGTTAAGATATCTGGTCGGTTTCCAAATGTATCCGGCCATGCCTCTCGATTGACATCAATAATTTGCTCGTTGGCTGCTTGTGCTTCAATCCAGTCATCACAACCCCATGGGGCATGTATTGCCTTTACCATGTATCTTCCCGGCCCAAAATCAGAAAGAGGAAGCTCCCATTTATATCCGCAGCGGTCATTGTCCATCTCGTGCAGTAAAACCGCCCCCTTGGCTGGCTCCCACAGCGGGATAACGGCCAGCCACCTGCCTGATATGGATTTCCCGCTTTCCTGCCATGACACATCAATGCCATGCCTGCCTTCTATCTTCCTCCACTTGGCCGAAAAATTTCGCAAGTCCCATCGGGGTTTTGCCGACAATACCTTGCCGTGAAAAAGTTCAGTATCATGTCTTTCGCGTATCAGCAGATCGAATTCTTCTGATTTCCCGGTCCGCTCCAATTCATCGCGCACCACACGCAAATCAAAATACCAAGATGTCTGCTCCCCCGATTTTTGCGGTTTTGCTTTTAAGCGGAATGCTGAATGCTTTGCCACCAGAATAACTTCAACATCCATATTCAGCTTGCCAAACGCGCATTCGAACAGGGGGTAATTGCACCGACATAGGTCATCAATCCAAAGCGATATTGGCTCTCTGCTCCAGTCGTCATTTACATGCGGGAGCAACAAGCGCCAAGACAGTTGCGATGCTTCTGCGTGCAAGTCAATTACATAATCAGAGTACTCGGCTTTGAATTCAAGACTTGCGCCGTAGCGAACGAAAGGTGGCGAACCATCACCGGACTGGATGTTTGCTGCTTTGGCAGAGATATGCCATTTAACCGGATTTTTGTATTGCCACAGGATGGGCGGATCAGCCTGTACCGACAACGCAGGAACAAACGCAAAGTGTTTGCGCAAATTTTCGCCAAGTGGGCCTCGAAGTTCGACGAGATAATCACCTGGCCTATCCATCAATGTAGACAACTCGCCAGAAACGATATCAATATTTCCTTGCGGGTCTCCATCTATCGTCAAGGAAATATTTGCTTGTCCATCCCAGTGTATCTCGGGTAAATCGCAAAAAACTGGTACACCTTCTTTTGAAAATACACTCTGAACTACGGGATCGGCATCAAAATGAAAAAATGGCTTCCTGACATCGAACACATTATTACCAACATGTAATTGGTATTTGTTGGTCAGGTCGAAAACAGCAAGGGAATAACTTGTCCAATATTCAAATACCTCTTCGAATTCCGGTGGGGGCTCAAATTGCAGCTTACCTTTGAACAGAGCCCATACTTTGGGCGGAAGCCGCCGCAGGTGTGGGGCCGGAATCGCCTTTCCTGTATTGGGATCGAAAAACAAAAACGGCGATTCATCAGTCAAGCCTTCCAGCGTATGTGTATGGCACCCCCACGATATCATCCATGCAGGTTCGGGTTTTTCTAGGGGTACTTCATGTGTTCTTGTCACCGCCCATTCTTTACCAAGCGCAGACCATCGCGTCTTTTCGTCAATATCGGAATGGTTGTCACAACGCGGTAAATACAGAAAAACACCCAAGCCGGAAGGCTCCAGACGCAGTTCTGGCTTAGGTATTCTCCGGGAATCATTTCGCATTTTTGGCTTATGTTCAGGCCACCACGCAGAAAATGCGTCGACCACTCTGTCGGGTAGTTTGCATTTCGCCCCCATGTCCCCACGCTCATAACACTGCCAAAGCGCCAGAAATCGGGATACGAAATCCTCCGCGACTTCACCTCCGTATTTTATGAAGCGTTGTACAGGTCTATCCACATGAACTGTCTTGCCTTTGATAATTTCAATCAGTTCTTGGCCAGACTGTTCTCTATCTCCATAGCGGGTAATCAAACTGAAGAAGTCTGGCAAGCAAGTCTGAGGAATACCACCATGCGCCAGAATTGGCCCGACATAGCGATGACTGCCCTCATCTTTAATTGCCCGAAAAGTTTCCAGCGAATTCTTGTTTTCCAAAAAAGCTTCAAATTCATGACCCCACTTATTCCGTTCAGCCAGTGAATCAAGGCCCGGGAAATTGTTCCAGAACTCGCCGTGATCGTAGTGATATACACCAATACCGACAGTCAGAATGGCAGTTAACGTGGGATGGGTCTTCCATGCTTGAATACCTTTCGGAAGCAAAAATTTCCGTAGTTGCTCAACATCCTCCTTCCCAAATGGAATTTCGCAAAGCAATCGCTTCCCAGCTAGCTGCCTAGCTCGAACGTCTTCCTGTTCCATTATGACCATGGACCTAACGGACCGAGACTTCTAGTGTTGCCGAAAGATGCTGTAAAGGACGGTTGGACGGTAACAAGCCCAACTTGGGCGGTATAAAGAAGAGGCTTTGCTATTTGCAATCACGTTAATTCCCCTTTTTACGACAAAGTGTTGCAGGATTCCACGCCAGCCTCCTAGCTGATGATCCACCGTTACCATGCCGTACGTTGCGGCTCGGTTGTATTGCGGCGGATGCGCAAGTGGCAGAACTATAAGTGAAATAGGAGTAGTGCGGCAAGGGTTAGCCCTATCTTTGGATAGATCAAATCATCCGCAGATGGTGGGATGCTAATTAAACACCAATTGATTAATTTACATCACTCCGCTTTCACCGCTATCCCCGCAATCCTGCTCTTCCACTCCACCGGCCCCGTCTCATGCACCGAAGTCCCATTCACATCCACCGCCACCGTCACCGGCATATCCTGCACAGTAAATTCGTAGATAGCCTCCATGCCCAGATCGCCAAAAGCCAACACCTTCGATGCCTTGATCGCCTTGGAGACGAGGTAAGCCGCGCCGCCGACCGCCATGAGGTACACGGCCTTGTGCTTCTTGATCGCTTCGATCGCCTCAGGCCCACGTTCGGATTTGCCGACCATGCCGATCAGGCCGGTCTCGGCCAGCATGGTTTCGGTGAACTTGTCCATGCGTGTGGCCGTGGTAGGACCGGCGGGGCCGACCACTTCGTCGCGCACCGGGTCCACCGGGCCGACGTAATAAATGAAACGGTTATTGAAATCCACCGGCAGCTTCTCGCCCTTCTTCAGCATGTCGGCGATGCGCTTGTGCGCGGCATCGCGACCGGTGAGCAGCTTGCCATTCAGCAGCAGCGTTTCGCCCGGTTTCCAGGTGGCGATCTCTTCGCGCGTGATGGTGTCGAGGTTGACGCGGCGCGATTCCGCCGAGGCCTTCCATTCGACCTTGGGCCAGTCGGCGAGCGACGGCGGCGTGAGCACCGCCGGGCCGTTGCCGTCCAGCGTGAAATGGATGTGGCGCGTGGCGGCGCAGTTGGGGATGATGGCAACCGGCAGGCTGGCCGCGTGCGTCGGGAAGTCTCTGATCTTCACGTCCACCACGGTGGTGAGACCGCCCAGTCCCTGCGCGCCGATGCCCAGCGCGTTGACCTTTTCGAACAACTCCAGGCGCAGCTCCTCGATGCGATTCTTCGCCCCGCGCGCCTGCAATTCGTGCATATCCACCGGCTCCATCAGCGACTCTTTGGCCAGCAGCATGGCCTTCTCCGCCGTGCCGCCGATGCCGATGCCGAGAATGCCGGGCGGACACCAGCCAGCCCCCATCTTGGGCACGGTCTCCAGCACCCAGTCCACGATGCTGTCGGAAGGATTCAGCGCGGCGAATTTGGATTTATTTTCCGAGCCGCCGCCCTTGGCCGCGAGGATGATGTCCACCTTATCGCCGGGCACGATCTCGTAATTGATAACGGCAGGCGTATTGTCTTTGGTGTTCTTGCGTCCGCCCGCCGGATCGGCCAGCACCGAGGCGCGCAGCATATTGTCCGGGTTCAGGTAGGCGCGGCGCACGCCTTCGTTAATCATGTCCGAAACGCTCATGCTCGCACCGTCCCAGCGCACGTCCATGCCCACCTTAACGAAGACACTGACGATGCCGGTATCCTGGCAGATCGGGCGATGGCCTTCCGCGCTCATGCGCGAGTTGGTGAGAATCTGCGCGATGGCATCACGCGCGGCGGGCGATTGCTCGCGCTCGTAAGCACGACCCAGCGCTTGCACGTAATCTAGCGGGTGGTAATAGGAGATGAACTGAAGCGCGTCTGCGACGCTGTCGATAAGGTCTTGCTGGCGAATGACGGTCATAAATTAGCTCCAAATTTTTAGGTGGGCGATTATGGTTGGACGGAATGTTTGCGTCAAATAATCACTATTGAAAAAGCTTATGAACGGGTGCGCCGTATTTTCAAAACGCCATTGCCCGGAGAAGCGCATGAATAGGCGTTCTACATCGATCAGACGCGAATTCAAGTTCGAAATGCGACAGGGGTAGGCATTAGATTGAAGAGTACCTCACGCGGAGTTTTGTAGCCAAGCTTCTTGCGCGGACGATCATTT
>JAGVNQ010000074.1 GCA_020053195.1 Sideroxydans sp. | reverse complement strand
GTGCTGGGCGGGGGACTGGTGGAGGGCGGCGTGGTGCTGATTGGCGGCGATCCCGGCATCGGCAAATCCACGCTGCTGTTACAGGCGCTGGCGCATCTCTCCTTAACAAAAAAAGTTCTGTATGTAAGCGGCGAAGAATCGGCGCAGCAGATCGCCTTGCGCGCCAAACGTCTGGCGCTGGATGCGCGCGAGGTGCATCTGCTGCCGGAAATTCAACTGGAAAAAATCCAGGCCACCGTCGCCCACGAGAAGCCGGACGTGGTGGTGATCGACTCCATTCAGACTGTGTATTCCGAACAGTTGACCAGCGCGCCCGGCTCGGTGGCGCAGGTGCGCGAATGCGCGGCGCAACTCACGCGTTTGGCGAAGAGCAGCGGCGTGACCATTATTCTCGTCGGCCACGTCACCAAGGAAGGCGCATTGGCCGGGCCGCGCGTGCTGGAGCATATCGTCGATACCGTGCTGTATTTCGAGGGTGACACGCATTCCAGTTTCCGTCTGATTCGCGCGTTCAAAAACCGCTTCGGTGCGGTGAACGAGCTGGGCGTGTTTGCCATGACCGAAAAAGGCTTGCGCGAAGTGAGTAATCCGTCCGCGCTGTTTCTGTCGCAACACGGGACGCAAGTGCCCGGTTCGTGTGTGATGGTGACGCAGGAAGGCACGCGTCCGCTGCTGGTGGAAATCCAGGCGCTGCTGGATGAAGCGCATTCGCCCGTGCCGCGCCGCTTGTCGCTGGGGCTGGAGCAGAACCGGCTGGCGATGTTGCTGGCCGTGTTGCACCGCCACGCGGGCATCGCCTGCTTTGACCAAGACGTGTTCATCAACGCTGTGGGTGGGGTAAAGATTACCGAGCCGGGAGCCGATCTGGCCGTGTTGCTCGCTATCGTTTCTTCGTTACGTAACAAACCGCTGCCGGAAAAAATGGTGGTGTTCGGCGAAGTCGGGCTGGCGGGCGAAGTGCGTCCGGTGCAACGCGGGCAGGAACGTTTAAAAGAAGCCGCCAAACTCGGTTTCACTCACGCCATCATCCCCAAAGCCAACGCGCCGAAACACAAAATCGACGGCATGGAAGTGATTGCGGTGGAGCGGGTGGACGAGGCGGTGGAGAAGATGCGTTAGCGCGTGGGGTGCGACAATAAAATACCGGACGTTTTTCTGGATTACCCATGCTGCAGGTGTCTATAATGCGAAACTACAAAAATACGAAGTGACCAATCAACGTGACAGGGCAAAGTGGAATCCGTTGAACTCCTGAAATTAAATTTGGCAATCGAACCCGATTTGCATAATTTCGTCAGCTTTCTGATGGAAAGCGTGAGGTGTCTCAACGGGAATGCCTTCCGCGCATCGCTCGCCAGTTTGGAGCTGAACCAGCGTTTGCGCGCCGCCGGAGCCTGTCGCGGCCAGCCTTTCCCGGTCAGCGTGCATCTGCAAGACCAACGTTTGCGGGTCCATTGGAGCGGCGGCGAGTTCGTCGTCACGCAAGTGGGCACTGTCGAAAAATCCGAAATAGAGCAACTGCTCGATCGTCTGCGCAAATCCACCGAATCGCTTGACCCGGACATCCTGATCCAACGCCACGAATCCATGGTGCGCCATTTGCAGGAAACGCGCGAACGCACCGAGCAAGAGCTGGCAGAGCTGCAAGTGAAACTGTTGAGCCGTCTGGCGGAGTTGCAGGTTTCCATCCATCAGGCCGAAACCGACCCGCTCACCGAATTGCCAAACCGCCGCGCTTTCGACGAAAGACTGGATGCGGCATTCCGCCACACCATGCGCCAGCGCAGCGCGCCTTTGTCGCTGTTGCTGCTCGACCTTGACCATTTCAAAAGCATCAACGATCAGTTCGGCCACCAGTACGGGGATTCCTATTTGATCCGCATGGCGCAGATTCTGCGCGGCGTGATCCGCGAAGATGTGGATTGCGCGTTCCGTTTCGGCGGCGATGAATTCGCCGTGATGGTTTATGCCGACCACAACACCGCCTGTATCAAGGCGCGCCAGGTGATCGCGCAAATGGAAGGCCGCGTCAGTATCGGTATCTCGACCATAGACCCGCAAACCCGCGAGGATGTTTCGCTGGAAAATTTTATCCACCAGGCCGACAGCGCGCTGTACGAAGCCAAGCATAGAGGGCGCGGGCGGGCGGTGGTCGGCAAATGCAAAGGCGATACGCGGGAATGCGCGGCAAAATGTCCCGCGAAAGAAACTTGTGTCTGAGATTTACGATAGCGCCACGGATTGCAGGCTGCTGTTCAACAGTGCGACTCCCGGCGAAAGTTCGCTGATTCTGCTGCGCTCGAAACTGTCCGCCATCACCCAGCGGCTGGGGGTGAGCGATCTGAAGCAGGAAAATATGTTGATCGTGGCTTCCGAGCTGGTCAGCAACAACGTGAAACACGCCGCCGGGCGCGGCATGGTGCAGTTGTGGAAACAGCCGGGGAATGTGCTGGATATGCTTTCGCTGGATTACGGCCCGGGCATCAGCAATCTGGCGAGCGCGGAAGAAGACGGTTATTCCACGGCCAGCACGCTGGGCAAGGGCTTGGGGGCGATCCGCCGTTTGAGCGACGAATCGTATATTTACACCCAGCCGCAGCGCCCGCAGCAGCCGAAAAAATGGAGCGGTACGGTGGTGCTGACGCGTTTTTATTTGGACAAGGAAAACCGGGAAGCAAAGTCAGTCCCGAAATTCGGTTTGTTCTCGCGTTCATTGTCGGACGAGCGCTTTAACGGGGACAGGATTTATTTGCAGCGCGCCGGGAAGGTGTTGCGCTGGTTGCATCTGGACGGGTTGGGGCACGGCGAAGAGGCGCAGGTGGCCACCGCCGATCTGGCCCCTGTTCTGGAAAATGCGGATACGCCGGAATCGGTATTGGAAGCGGTGGACAAACAGCTCGTCAACACGCGCGGCGCGGTGGCCATCGCCGGGAAACTCGATCTGGCGAATGGCAGTTTGATGTTGTCGGGCGTGGGCGATATGCACGCCTACTTGTACGATAACGCGCAGTTGCAGCACATCGCGTTTGCGCCGGGGATACTGGGGCGCGAGCACCGCACGGCGACGATGATGCATGCCGATTGCGGCAAGAAATTTGTCATCGTCACGGCGAGCGATGGCATACGCAGGAACTGGGATACCGCCAATTTTTCCGGCTTGTTCAACCAGCATCCGCAACTGATTGCCTATCTTCTGGGCAACATCATGGGGCGGATGTCGGATGACCAGTCGATTTGTGTTTGTACGTTGGGATAATCGGGTAAGGAGAGAAATGATGCAGAAAAAAGAGGTTAGCGAAAAACTGACCGCGCTGTTCGGGTTGAAGATTGGCAACATTTCCGCGCAACTGGAAGCAACGGCGCGCGAGTTTTTTGGCGCGGATAACAAGCTGATGGATGAAGATGAAATCGCCGACCTGAGCAGCGAATTTGTCAATCTGATTTCCGGCCTGATCGGTTCCAAAGACCCGCACAAACGCACCTCGCCGCAATTCCACGCGCTGGAAGCGTTCTTCTCCGGGCTGGCGCAGCGCATGCTGATGCGCGGCGGCAATGTGGAAGACGTGGTGCGCTATGCGCAGCAATTGCAACACAACCTGATCGCCGCGCTGGAAAAAGACAGCGGTGTCGCGTTCACCCATTCGCGTTCGGTGCTGCTGTTCTTCGCGCAACACTTCGACGAACTCATCATGGCAATTTTTCGCACCTATCTGAGCGAACGCGAGAATACGCTCAAGGCGCAGGAAGCCGAATTGCGCGAAACTTCCACCCCCATCACCGAAATCTGGGACGGCGTGCTGACGCTGCCCATCATCGGCACGCTGGATTCCAGCCGCACCATGCTGGTGATGGAAGCGCTGCTCAACCGCATCGCACGCGATCATGCGCGTGCCGTGGTGATGGATTTGACCGGCGTGAAAAACATCGACTCGCAGGTTTCACATCACCTGATCCAGATGGTGCGCGCCGTGCAGCTGATGGGCTCGGATGCCATCATCACCGGCATCCATCCCGAAATCGCGCGCGCGCTGGTCAGTCTGAACATCGACCTCTCCGGCGTAACCACCCGCGCCAGCTTGTCCGACGGGCTCAAGGAAGCGTTTCTGCGGCTGGGCATTCACGTGAGCCACAAGGAAAGCTGATGGCTATTCCGGGTATTCACTTGACGCGTATCGGCAAAGGCAATTTTTTGCTGGAGCCGCTGCGCAGCATGAATATTCAAGACCGCGACAACCTGTTGCAGCAGGTGGTCGCGCAAGTGCAGCAGGGGCGCGGCGCGCACTTGTATTACGACCTCGGCGAACTGCCCATCATCGACCAGGTTTATTACGACTGGCTGGACAGATTGGCGCGCACTTGTCAGGCCGCAAATTTGAAAATGACTTGCATCAACATGCAGCCCACCGCCGCGTTCACGCTGTCGAAATTTATCACCGGCAAACCGGCATTCGCCACCGCGCTGGATGTGCCGGACTGATAGTTCTGAGGAAATTTGAAATTGATAATGGCCGCTTACTGTTTCCAACTTTGAAAATTAGGGGGAGTCATGCCAAGGATTAATGATTCGGAAAATACCCGCGAAATTACCCTGCGCCGCTGGCGGGTAATCGAAGCCGAAGCGCGGGATGGAACACGCACCTGCCATGTTTGGGGGCATGACGTGTCGCATAATTTGGGTCGCGCCTCGACTTCGATCATGGAATTCGATCTGGATACCATGACCGCCACCACGATCAGCGGCAGCAACTACAAGCTGGTCGGCTTGCCCGGCAATTCCCGCTTGGGCAAACACGCCTGGATCAATTGGTGCAACAAACATGGCGTGGTGGCAGAAGTGGACATTACGGACGAATATTTGAACGTCAACCAAATTTCCACGGTCGAATTCGTCAAGATCAACATCGCCGCGAGCCATCTGGACGAGCAGTAGGCGCGACGGCCTTAAATCTCGGAAATCAAACCCGCTGCCCGGGAACGCCCTAAATACGGGCATCTACAGTGGGTGCTTGATGGAGATGGCCGTATTTAGGGGCTTGCGGGCAAGGTGATCGTTCAGCTTTATGCGATTTTAATTGTTTTGCCGCGCAGGATCGCGATGGCTGGCGGGAAAGCGAGCCAGAAGCCGGATACGGGCATCAGCGTTATTCCGAGCAGCACCAGCGCGAGCAGACTCCAGCCGATAGCGCGCGGCAAGGGTGAACCGGACAACGATTTCTCTAGCGCGTAAATCACCTGGCCGCAAATAAACAGCACCGCGCCAAACAACACAAACCAGACCACCGCGCCCGTCATCGGGTCGTTGCCCACTGTGTCGAATACGCCGCGTTGGATGATGGCGGCGAGTACGTCGCCGAACAGCGCGATGGCAACAATCGTATGCAGTATCGCAACCGTCATCAGCCAGCGTCCTTTCCAGTGTTTCATGTGACCCTCCGTTGTGTTGAATTCACCAAAATACCAAGTTGCCGAAGTATTCCGCTCATTCCGCCAGACAAGCGCGTGCATTCGCGTGCAGCATTTCAATAAACTCGGGCAAGCCGGGCATGGTTTCAAATTGTTTTCCCGGTGCAGCAATCACCTCCCACGCGGCTTTGGAGCCGACGAATAAATGGGCGGCGATGGCTTGTTGTATTTCATTATCGAGCAGGCCTGCGGGTATCCAGTGATAGGCTGCGTCAGTAAGCGGGTTGGGCACGGGAGAGCCGCATTGCGAGCAAAAGTCTGAACGGAAGCCGTTGTCTTTTACCCATGACGTGATGAGTTCCAGTCCGCTAATCCAGCGCAGATGTTCACTGCCAACCAGCGTTGCGGTATTCGATGCCGAGCCGCTTTGTTTTCGGCACAGCGAACAATGGCATTGGTAAAGTTGCGGCATCACCCCCGCAATTTCAAATTCAACCCGCCCGCACAAACATTGGCCGCGCATAGATAACTCCATGGATGAAGAGTTGGCAATTTACCCTATCGCGCGGCTGCGGGTAACTGACAAAACGAGTAGGCCAACTCCGTTGTGGCCGCATGTACAGGGGGCGCGTTGTCGCTTATTATCGGACGCGCAAGCCCTATAGCATTAATCCGCAATTCATCCAGCTAAACACTCATGACAATTCTCAACGACGCGCACCACCACAATTTCAACACCGCCAACCCCGCCGCCGAACGCGGCACGCGCATCGTCATGTGGATCACCGCTGCGATGATGGTGGTGGAGATCGTCGCGGGCTGGTGGTTCAACTCGATGGCGTTGCTGGCGGACGGTTGGCACATGAGTTCGCACGCATTCGCCATCGGCTTGAGCGCGTTCGCTTACGCGTCGGCGCGGCGTTATGCGAGCGACCCGCGCTTTGCCTTCGGCACGTGGAAGATCGAAGTTTTGGCCGGTTTTGCCAGTGCGATTTTTCTGCTGGGCGTGGCCGCGATGATGGTGGCCGGTTCGGTGGAGCGTTTGTTTTCGCCGCAGCCTATCCATTATCAGCAGGCAATTTACGTGGCGATTGTCGGGTTGCTGGTGAATATTGTTTGCGCCTTGATTCTGGGCCACGCGCATGACGACCACCACCATCACGGACACGACCACCATCATCACCACGACCTGAATCTGAAGTCGGCCTACCTGCATGTCATCGCCGACGCGGCAACTTCGGTGTTGGCGATTATCGCGCTGGTGGGCGGCTTGTTTTACGGTTGGTCGTGGCTGGATCCGCTGATGGGCATCGTCGGCGCGGTGCTGGTGGCGGCCTGGGCGCGCGGGTTGTTGCTGGAGACGGGCAAAGTGTTGCTGGACAGAGAGATGGATCACCCGGTGGTGGACGAGATTCGCGAAGTCATCGAAGCAAACCCGGATGAAACCAGCGTCACCGACTTGCACGTGTGGCGCGTGGGCAAAGAAGCCTATGCCTGCGCCGTCAGCATCACCACCCGCAGCACCACGCTAACCCCGGAACAAGTGCGCGATCAGTTACGCCAGCATGAGGAGATCGCGCATGTCACGATTGAAATTCATCGTTACGGCTGAACTGCGGTTGCTAAGCAGTTATCGGTTGACCCTCAGCCGCGTAATGCAGGATTTCCGCAACGCGCGCAAATCCCTTGGCGAGGGCGACTTCCATCGGTGTTTTGCCTTGTTCGTTGCGTACCCAGAAGTCCGCGCCATGCTTGACCAGCGTATGAACAATATCGGGATTGCCTTTTTCGGCGGCAATGAGTAACGGCACCGCGCCTTCATGGTTGAAATTGATCTCCGCGTTGATTTCCATCAATCGGGCCAACTTTTGATGGTCGCCCTCGATGACTGCTTTCAGCACGGCCTTGCGCGAAAAAATGGTGTCCATCTTGGACTGTTTGTCGCCTGTCGGCATCAGCAAAAACACGTAGTTCAGCAACGCGATGACGACGACCAGTACCAGCACCGCAACAAGCACCACCGGACTGACTCCCAACGCGAAGGCCAGCCCTCCCGGTAAATTGGCTCCGACGATGAGCAGCACCATCGTGATGAACATCAGCAAGCGTATATGGTGGAACAAGGCGATTACGATTGAGGCGGCCAGTACACCCAGCAGAATATTCCTGTCCACCATCTGCCCTAGAATTTGCTCCGGCATGTTCGCCGACAGGCTTATCAAGACGATGATGAGTAAAGCGGCTATTTCGGGTAGTTTGGATTTTTCTTGTTTCATGTTATTCCCTGATTATTCAGTAGAATGATTCGCGTTTTGGATGCAAGAATTGATTATGAAAAGCAGATCGCCAAACAACTTGGCTTCACTGTAATTCACGCCGCTATTGAGCCGCCTAGCTTTTTGTACGGTTACTTTTCGCTGTCGCATAGAAGATTGGCGCGGTTTTATCGAACGGATTTTTTATATCATGAACCCATGTCGCCGTCTAGGTTATTCAAGAAGCCATGCCAGTGTTGGCAATAATGCAACACAAAAGTATTTGAAAATTGCCTATGGTGGTGCAGACTGTTTTAAAGCGTTATCACTATCATGCAGTTTAGCCAGATTTTCGGTTTGGTTTGTCTGGTGCTGCAATCGGAGACATTTGCCATTTGATGTAAGATAATGATTTTGTTGGCATTTAGGCGCGGATGCGGCGGGGATTTTTGAGGCGTTGTAAACGAGAGGATGAAAATGAAAAAAATATTTTTGCTGGTCAGTGGTGTGTTGTTGAGCTGGAATGTGTTTGCGCTGGAAGTGGCGGGGGTGAAGTTGGCAGATACGGCGCAAGTGGGCAATGCGAATTTGGTGTTGAACGGCGCGGGCATACGCAAGAAGTTGTTCTTCAAGGTTTATGTCGGCGCGTTGTACTTGCCACAGAAACAAGCTTCGGCGGAAGCGATTATTGCGGATGAGCGCGAGCATCGCGTGGCGTTGCATATCATGCGCGACCTGAGCAGCGACAAGTTGTTCAACGCGTTTAACGAGGCGATTGTGGCGAACCACACGCCTGCCGAATTGGCCGCATTGAACGCGCAGATCAAACAGATGGAGCAGGTATTCGGTACGATGAAAGAAGTGAAGCCGGGCGATGTCATCACGCTCGATTATCTGCCTGCCAGCGGAATTCAGATCAGTGTCAACGGCGTGGCGCGCGGCACGATTGCGGGCGCGGCGTTCAATCGCGCTTTGCTCAAGATTTGGCTAGGCAACAAGCCGGCACAGGACGATTTGAAGAAGGATATGTTGGGTGGCTGATTTGGAAACGAGTGTTGCGGATAAAGATCATTTCGATGTGGATTACGATTTCATCGCGCATCTGAATGGTGAGTGCATTGCGTGGGCTGGGATGGATGACGATGCGTTGCAGCGTGCGTTGCAGGCGCAAGGCGAGGCTTGGTATGGGTTGGTGAAGGAACGCTGTCCGCATTTGTTTGCCGCCGCGCCGGTGTTCATTACCGAGTTGCAGTTGCAGCAGATGCAGGCGGTGATTGATGCGGTGGAGGAAGTGGTGGGTGCGCCCGAACCGCATACGCCGCTGGGTGTTTTCTACGGCTATGATTTTCACTTGAACGAGTTGGGCGCGCATCTGATCGAGATCAATAGCAACGCGGGCGGCGCGTTTCTCAATGCGTTGCTGGTGGATAGTCAGCGCGAAGTTAAGCTGTATGGATCGGCTCCCGTTCCCGATGAATCTTTCGGACAAATTTTCACCGAGATGTTCCGCAACGAATGGTGTTTGGCGCGCGGCGATGCGCAACTGAAGACGGTTGCCATCGTGGATGAACAGCCGCAAGCGCAATATCTCTATCCCGAATTTTTGCTGGCGCAGCAGATGTTTGAGCGCGCCGGGATGGTGGCGCACATCGTTGATCCTTCAGCGCTGCAAACGCGCGAGGACGGTTTATATATCAACGGGCAACGCGTCGATCTGATCTACAACCGACTCACCGATTTTGATTTGCAATAACATACTCACATTCGTGCCGCGTGGAAAAAACGACAGGTGGTGCTGACTCCAAGTCCCGCACATTTCCAGCGCTATGCGGATAAAAGCAAGCTGGCGATGCTCTCTGATGGCGAAATGCTGCGTTCGGCAACTGTGTCGCAAGCCAGTATCGACGGGCTTCTGCAAGGGGTTCCTCCAACGAAGAGGGTTAATTCTGACGATGCGGAGCATTGGTGGAACGAGCGCAAGCAATGGTTCTTCAAGCCGGTGAGCGGCTACGGCAGCAAGGGCGCGTATCGCGGCGACAAAGTGACCAAGCGCGTATTCGAAGAAATCATGCAGGCGGATTATGTGGCGCAACGGCTGGCGTTACCGGGCGAACGCAAAGTGTGTCTGACAGGAAGCGAGCCGCAGAAGCTGAAATTCGATGTGCGCTGTTATGTATATGATGGCCAATTCCAACTTATCGCCGCGCGCCTGTATCAAGGCCAAACCACCAATTTCCGCACACCGGGCGGCGGTTTCGGGCTGGTGCGCCTGGTGGATTGAGCATTTCTTCCTATTCCTGAACGAAATATATAGGCCGATATATAGGTCGTTTGGCATATTGTGTAAGCGGTAGCATCGTCTCAGAATCCTCTCCCGGTCGCACCTGTTGACCGTATAGGGAGACGGCCATGAATGTAACTTTTCCCAGTCGGTATTTTTCCGGTTTCAGCTTTAGCGAGTTAGGTTTTCACATCGACCAGCAAAATCTGCGCGTGCGCGCCGAACAACTGCGTACCCGGATGGCGATGTTTCCCACGCTTGTGTTGAGTCAAGTTGTTTTGCAACTTCTGTTTGTCTGGCTGTTCTGGGCGCAAGTGCCCCATGAAAAATTGCTGATGTGGCTGGCGGCGGTCTATGCGTTGCACACGGCGGAGATGGTCATGTGGGTGCTGCACCGGCACGAGTTGAATACGATTCGGGAATGCCGGGACTGGCATATTCACTTTACGATCTTCGCATTAGCGGTCGGGATACTTTGGGGGGTGGCAGCATTCAGTTTTTTCCCGGATAGCATCTCTTTTCAAAGCATGTTGATCTGCGTGATGCTGGGCCTGGTGGCGGGTGCAATCACCATGAATTTGGCGCATCCCCCCGCGTTATACGGCTATACCTTCGGCATCATGCTGCCGCTCATAGCCAGAGTGGCGATGGAAAATGATGAGTTCCATTGGATATTGGTTTTGATGCTGATTTTGTTTGTGGCTTTGGTGGTGGTGGCAGGGCGCGGATTGAGCGGTACTTTTATGCTTTCGCTACAGCAACGCTTCGAAAATCTTTCCTTGTTGCAGCAATTAACGGTGCAGGAAGCGGAAACCGAAGATGCCAGAAGAGAGTTGGAGTTGGCGAACAATGAGTTAAGGGATCACGAGACCAAGCTGGAGCAGATGGTGCAAGAACGAACCGCAGAACTGATGCATAGAACGCACGAGATCGAGCTTATCAAAGACACCACGATTATGGCCATGTCATCGCTGGCGGAGATACGCGACAACGAGACAGGGAATCATATTCGCCGGACGCAGAATTACATTCGGGCGCTCGCGGTGGATATGAAAGATCATCCGCGCTTCAGCCACTTTTTGACGAACGAAAACATCATTTTGCTTTACAAGATTGCGCCGTTGCACGATGTGGGGAAGGTTGGCATTCCAGACCGCATTTTGCACAAGCCGGGCAAATTGACCGAGGATGAGTTTGAGGTCATGAAGACCCATGCTACTTTGGGCGGAAACGCGATTGCGGCTGCGGTGATCGGCTTGGATTTTTTCAGCCCTTTTCTCGAAGCAGCGCGCCAGATTGCGATGAGCCATCACGAAAAATGGGATGGCAGCGGATACCCGGAAGGCTTGCGCGGGGAGGGTATCCCTATTCCGGCAAGGCTGATGGCGTTGGCGGATGTCTATGATGCCTTGTCATGCCGCCGTGTGTATAAACCGGCGATGGCCCACGATGATGTTGCGGCTATTATTTATGACGGACGGGGAAAACATTTTGACCCGGATGTGGTCGATTCATTCATGAGTATTCAACCGCAGTTTGTGGAAATTGCCGAGAGGTTTAGCGATTGAGGGTGTTGTTTTTTGTGGGGGCGGTACGATAAATAATTCTTCTTGAATGAGGAGGCTACGATGAGGGAGACAATGATGATTAAAGAACTGGTGATGAGGGCTCATCTTGAGCAACGTTCGCAGATCGAGGATTTCGTGAATGGCGAATCTTTGGCGATGCCCGATGTGTCAACGGCCTGTCGTGCGGATTGCCTGTTGGGCAGTTGGCTGCACAGCGATGGCAGCAAAAAATGTATAGACGTTTGTTTGCTCGATTCATTGTGCAGCAGTTGTGAGGAATTTCGCGAAGCGGCTGCCCAAGTCGTTTTGCTGGCAAACATGGGGGAGTCAGAATTGGCCATGAATGCTTTGCGTTCAGGGGCGCAGTTTATTGATTCATCGGATGAGTTTCAGCATAACTTGGTGGCATGGCATCGGCGTTGTACGGGGTTGATGGAATCAAGGGTGTAGGTTGGTTTAAAAGGGAAGTAAGTTGCCCGATTGGGTCAATCTTTGCGGATCATCACCGGGATACGCTGCCTGCCAAACTGTCCCTCGAATTTTCCGAAGTGTCCCGCCAGCTTCGTGCCGCAGTGCGCACATTCCCCATTTTCCGTGACCGCGTAATCGCGGATCAAATACCAGTCGCGCACGATGAGCGGCTGTTTGCATTTCTCACAATAGGTTGTGCCTCCGGACAGGTCATGCACGTTGCCGGTATATACGTGCAGCAATCCGGCAGAGTGGGCGATTTGTCGCGCTTCGGAAAGTTTGGACGAAGGCGTGGCGGGAATGCCGGTCATCTTGTAATCAGGGTGAAAAGCCGTGAAATGAAGCGGTACATCCGTGCCCAACTCTCTAGCGATCCACTCGCACATATTTCCAATTTCATGCGCTGAATCGTTCAGGCCGGGGATTAGCAGCGTGGTCAGCTCTACCCACACTTCCGTTTCCTGTCGCAGGTATTTCAGCGTGTCCAGCACGGGTTGCAGATGCGCCCCGGTTTGTTTGAAATAGAACTCGTCGGTAAATGCTTTCAGGTCAACATTCGCTGCATCCATTTTGGCGTAAAACTCGCGGCGCGGTTGATCGTGCATATAACCTGCCGTTACGGCCACTGTCTTGATGCCGCGCTCGTGGCAGGCATCAGCCACGTCCATCGCATATTCGGCAAAAATCACCGGGTCGTTGTAGGTGAAAGCCACGCTTTTGCATTCCAGCTCGGCTGCGCTGCGCGCGATGGCCTCTGGTGAAGCTTGATCGGCGAGCTTGTCGAAGCTGCGCGATTTGGAGATGTCCCAGTTCTGGCAAAACTTGCAAGCGAGGTTACATCCCGCCGTGCCAAACGAAAGGATGCTGCTGCCCGGATAGAAGTGGTTGAGCGGTTTTTTCTCGATGGGATCGACACAGAAGCCGGAACTGCGCCCGTAAGTGGTGAGCACCATCGAGTCGTTGATACGTCCGCGCACGAAGCAAGCACCGCGTTGTCCTTCTTTTAACTTGCAGTCGCGCGGGCACAAATCGCACTGAATGCGCCCGTCATCAAGGCGATGCCAATATTTTGCCGGATACTGCTCGGCGATGCTGATAGCCTCATCCATGAGGTTCACCTTCGCGCCACTTTTGTACGGCGTAACGCGAGAGACGGATGTCGTCCGACCAGAAATCTTCCGGCAACCCGGCTTTATTTTTCAGATGTGCTATGAACAATTGCGGTTGCGGCAACTGCGCCCATACTTGTGGCAGGAACGTGGCGCGGAAACGAGCATATTCGATAATTACCCCGTCTTTGCCGGGATTGAGTTGTTCCAAGGCGTTTTGTTCGCTGCTGAAGCGGATCGGCTCTGGCCTGCTGAGCAGCGATACTTCAATAGCCACTTCGGCGAACTCTTCTTTGCTGAGCGGCGCAAAACGCGGGTCTTGGAAAGCGGCGGCGATGGCGTTGTGCCGCACATCTTCTAGAAGCGGTCGATGTGCTTCCAGGCTACCGATACAACCGCGCAATTGTCCGTGCAAAGTCAGCGTGACGAAGGTTGCGCCGGGTTCTTCCAGCCAGTCGGTGCGAGGCAGATCGTGCGATACGAAACCAAATTTCCCCGCGATGGCGGCACGTGCCAAATGCAGCAGGGTTAGACCTTTGTTAGTGTCGAGCATGATTTTTCTCCCCGGTAAAGGCGAATGCGGCATAGCCCACCACGCCGTCACGCGAACCAGCCGTGTCGCCCGAGTTGCGCAGATCGAGCAGATGCGGCGTGAGGTGGTATTTGCGTGCGGCAACAATCAAGCCGCTGATTGGCGTGCCGCCACATGCCTGTTCGTGGGCGATGGATTGATTCAAATGCAGGATGTCTTGGCAGGTGTTGTTATCCACGCGCTGTGCGGTCGCGTAGGGCAGATAATGCGACAAGTCGGAGCTGATGACGATCAGTGTTTCCTCGCCACCCCAAACCGTCTCCAGCACTTCGGCCACTTCTTTCGCAGTCGCCATTCCCACAGCTAACGGCAATAAAGTGAAATCGCCCAACACGCTTTGCAGGAAAGGGAGTTGTACTTCAAGCGAATGCTCTTGTGCATGAACCGCGTTGCTGACAGTGACTTGTGGCAAATGCGCGATGGCACGGATTGCTTCCACATCCAGTTTCACACGCCCCAGTGGCGTATCGAATGCCTCCGTATCCGGCAAAGCCAGCCCTCTAACCGCTACGCGATGGGTGGGGCCGAGCAACACTACGCGGCGAATTTGCGGGGCGATATTCTTTAGTGTTGCATACGCGCTGGCGGCGATAGCGCCGGAATAGATGTAACCCGCATGTGGCGCAATCAGCGCTTTGGGGTTCAATGCCGGAGGGTGTGATTCGGCAAGATAGGTCTGCACGTCATGCGCGAGCTGCCGGGGATCGGCAGGGTAAAACATGCCGGCAACGGCTGGGGGGCGAACAGCAGACATGGCGATCTCCCGTTAATGTTGCTCAGAATATGGCGGCGGGTTGAGTGGAATCAAGTCCTGATTTAAACGATGACTCAACTTGACTCGGGCGCTATCTGGTTATTATCAACCTTTCGCCATGCTGAAACATTACATTCCTTCGCCGTAGAAAAAGTCTTCAGCTTCTTCGGCGTAGTCGGAGTCGATGTCTTCGGGAGGTTTAACTTTGCGCGATGCTCTTCTTGGCGGGGTTTGAGTCAGATCGGCGCGTTGAGAGGTGGAATTCCCCTCCCCAGTTGTTACTTGTTCTGGCAAAACTGGAAGGGGAATCCTTGCTTCGGTTATTTTAGATTTCGGCATGGGGCATTGCGTGCAATTTTATGCAGAACTTAATAGCCGCCGTTGGTGCGATAGATGTAGTTGCTCAGTTCGGAGGATTTTGCGTTCATATTGCGCACGATGCCATGCACATAGCGCACTATCCCGCGCATTATTTTGTGTGCGGTCATCGGGCGCGAGCAAACCAGCTCATCAAATTTGGCACTGGGCATAACCAATACTTTGGTTTCACCTACCGAGTAGAGTGCCGCGCTGTGCT
>JAGVNQ010000212.1 GCA_020053195.1 Sideroxydans sp. | reverse complement strand
GGGAGAGGGGTTGGGGGAGAGGGTGTGCTTTGGAACATGCTGTATCTCAAAGAGCTTTCCCTCTCCCCAACCCTCTCCCGCAAGCGGGCGAGGGGACAAAGCAGCGCTGCTGTTTCGTAAGCAACAATCTATCAGTTATGTGGGAACAAATTTGCTTCAAGCGTCGAGCGGCTTCAATCTCGAAGCATGAAAATTGCAGGAAAACTATTTGTGCGCATCTCTAAAAATTCGTCACACCGGCGGAGCCTGCCCCGTACCGCGATACGGGGGCCGGTGTCCAGTTAATCAAACAGACAGTGCAACGCACTGACAAAAAAGCATTTTCAATAAAACCGCTGGATTCCGGCCTGCGCCGGAATGACGGGATTTGAATTTATCCCGGATTGTTCATTAGACCGTAGGTCGGGCTTTAGCCCGACTTGTCGGGTTGAAACCCGACCTACAATACCTTGATTTGTTAATGCCCAAAAATTTAATGGACAATCTGGGTTTATAGAGATGCCCTTGTGAGAAAACTTCATCAACAGGCAGTTTTCAAAATGCCACCTTGCCCGCAAGCCAGTAAATACGGGCATCTCCAACGGGTGCATGAGCTAGATCGACTATTGGCGCGCGTTCCCGAGCAGTTGTGGTTTTGTAGGTGCGAATTCATTCGCACACCATCCGTCATTTGTGCGAACACCCACAGGGTGCAAGAACCTCTGCGAGGTAAATTCGCACCTACATCCTGCGTTCAAAGCAACTTCACAAACTCCCCCGCCGTCACCGGGCGGCTGAAGAAATAGCCTTGCGCTTGGTCGCAACCATTGGCGCGCAGGAAGGTGAGTTGGGCTGCGCTTTCCACACCTTCGGCGATGACGGCCAGTTGCAGGGCGTGTCCCAGTTGGATGATGGCTCGGACGATGGCGGCGGAGTCGGCTTCTTCGATCAGATCGCGCACGAAGGATTGGTCGATCTTGAGTTTATCCACGTCCAGCCGTTTCAAATAGGAGAGGCTGGAGTAGCCCGTGCCGAAGTCGTCGATGGAAAGTTTTACGCCCATTTCTTTCAAGCTGTGCAAGGTTTTAAGCGCGACATCTATGTCCTGCAACAGGATGGATTCGGTCAGTTCCAGTTCGAGCTGGTCGGCGGGTAAGCCGGATTGTTTGAGGGCGTTGGCCACGGTTTGTGGCAGGTTGCCGCGTTTGAATTGCAGCGCGGAAAGGTTGACGGCCATCACCAGCGGCGTGCCGTTTTCGCGCCAGATTTGGGCTTGGCGACACGCTTGGTTGAGCACCCATTCGCCCATGGGAATAATCAGTCCGCTGCGTTCCGCCAGCGTGATGAATCTGCCCGGCGGCAGCAGTCCCAGCTCGGGATGTTGCCAGCGCACCAAGGCTTCCGCGCCGAAGATGCGGCCACTGTCGATGTCTATCTGCGGCTGGTAGTGCAAAACGAATTCCCGATTTTTGACGGCGTTGTGCAATTGACCCTGTAGATGCAGTTGCTGCTGCGCGTCGAGGTTCATTTTTTCGGAGAAGAAGCGATAGGTGTCGCGCCCGCTGTCTTTGGCTTGATACAGCGCGGTGTCCGCATTTTTGAGCAGCGTGTCAAGTTCGCGCGCATCGTCGGGATACAGGCTGATGCCGATGCTGAAGGTGGTGTTGATTGTGTAAGTTTCAATATCGAAAGGTTCGGCAAACGTTTCGATGATGCTCTGGGCAATGCCGCCGATGACATCCAGATCGTGCGCGTGCGGCAGCAGCACGATGAACTCGTCGCCGCCCTGGCGGCTGAGGGTGTCGCCGGGTCGCAAACAGCCGCGCAGACGCTCGACTACGCGCACCAGCAGTTTGTCGCCGTAGTTGTGACCCAGCGTGTCGTTGACCTGTTTGAAGTTGTCCAGATCGAGGAATAGCACGGCCACGCCGGATTGTTCGCTGTCCATCTGCGCGGTCGCCTGATCGAAACGGTCGCGCAACAACAGTCGGTTGGGCAAGCCGGTGAGCACGTCGTGATGGGCAAAAAACGCCAGTTGTTTTTCTGCCGCTTCATGTTCGACGCGGGCGCGCAAGGTTTCGATGCCGTAGGCCAGATCGTTGGCCAGCTCTTCCAGCAGCGCCACTTCTTCCTGCACGAACGCTTCGGGATAGGACGAGTAGATGGTGAGCGAACCGATCACGCGATGTTTGCTGGTCAGCGGCAGGGCGATGCTGGAACGGAAGCCGGAGGCCAGCGCGGCTTCGCGCCACGGTGCGGTTGACGGGTTGCTCAGATAGTCCTGGTTGATGTGCGGTTGCCCGGTGCGGATGGCCGTGCCCGTCGGCCCGCGACCAAACTCGGCATCGGCCCACGACACCCACACGCTGCCCAGATAATTTTGCACGTCGCCGTGCTGCGCGATGGGGCGCACCGATTTGTCGGTATCGTGTTCGGCGAAACCCACCCACGCCATGCGGTAGCCGCCCTGCTCCACCACCAGGCGACAAATTTCGGTTAACAGCTTGCCCTCATCTTCGGCATGCACCAACGCCATGTTGCAGTCGCTCAACAGTT
>JAGVNQ010000171.1 GCA_020053195.1 Sideroxydans sp. | reverse complement strand
CTTGCGCCAGCGCCGAGCCGCCCATGCGGCTCTTGCCGCAGCCCAGATCGAACAGCAACACGGCGGTGTCGGTGTCGGCCACCAGTTGCGGCGTGAGTGTTTTACGCGCGTCGCTGCATGGGGCGAAGGCAGTGACGATCAGCGACAGCGGTGCGGTGACGGCTTTGTTTTGCTCGCCCTCTTTCCACGTGGTCTTCATCGACATTGAGTCTTTACCCACCGGAATGCTGATGCCGAGCTGCGGGCACAGTTCCATGCCCACCGCTTGAACGGTATCGAACAGCGCGGCATCTTCGCCGTGGTGTCCGGCGGCGGCCATCCAGTTGGCGGAGAGTTTGATGTCGCCGATTTTTTCGATCTGCGCGGCGGCGATGTTGGTGATCGCTTCGCCAATCGCCATGCGCCCGGATGCGGGCGCGTTGAGCACGGCGATGGGCGTGCGTTCACCGAGCGCGAAGGCTTCGCCCAAATTGGTGTTGTAACCCATTAGCGTGACCGCTACGTCGGCCACCGGCACTTGCCACGGGCCGACCATCTGGTCGCGCGCGGTCAGCCCGCCCACGGTGCGGTCGCCGATGGAAATCAGGAAAGTTTTGTCGGCCACCGATGGCAAACGCAACACGCGGGCTATGGCTTCTTTCAGCACAATATTGCTGGTGTCGAACTTCGGCAGCTTCACCTGTTCGCGCTGCACTTTGCGCGTCATCTTGGGCGGCTTGCCCAGCAGCACGGACAGCGGCATATCCACCGCGTTGTTGTTAAATTCTTCGTCATGCACGATCAGTTGATCTTCGTTGATCGCCTTGCCCAGCACAGCAAACGGGCAGCGCTCGCGTTCGCACATCGCGGCGAATTCATCCAGCCGTTGCGCCGGGATCGCCAGCACGTAACGCTCTTGCGCTTCGTTGCTCCAGATTTGCATGGGCGACATACCGCGCTCTTCGTTGGGCACGGCGCGCAGTTCAAAACGTGCGCCTTTGCCGCCACCGTGTACCAGCTCCGGCAACGCGTTGGACACGCCGCCCGCGCCCACGTCGTGAATCGAAAGAATCGGATTGTTGTCGCCCAGTTGCCAGCAACGGTCGATGACTTCTTGCGCGCGGCGTTGCATCTCGGGGTTGCCGCGCTGCACGGAATCGAAGTCCAGATTCTCCGCGTTCGCGCCGGTATCCATGCTGGAGGCCGCACCGCCGCCGAGACCGATCAACATGCCGGGCCCGCCGAGTTGAATCAGCACCGCGCCTGTCGGCAAGTCGTGTTTGTGCGTGTGATCCGCACGAATGCTGCCCACGCCGCCCGCCAGCATGATGGGCTTGTGGTAACCGCGCATTTCGCCATTGACGCTTTCTTCAAACGTACGGAAGTAACCAGTCAGATTCGGGCGACCGAATTCGTTGTTGAACGCCGCGCCGCCTAGCGGGCCGTCGATCATGATTTGCAGGGGGGAGGCGATGCGGGAGGGTTTGCCGTAAGGCGCACCCTCTCCCCCAGCCCCTCTCCCGCCAGCGGGAGAGGGGAGCGTTCCCTCTCCCGCTGGCGGGAGAGGGCTAGGGAGAGGGTGGTGTTTTTCCCAAGGTTGCACAAACCCAGGAATATTCAAATTGGAAACCGAGAATCCCACCAGCCCCGCTTTGGGTTTTGAACCCGACCCCGTCGCACCTTCGTCGCGTATCTCGCCGCCCGAACCGGTGGCTGCGCCCGCGAACGGTGCGATGGCGGTCGGGTGGTTGTGCGTCTCCACTTTCATCAGCGTGTGCGTGAGTTCTTTGCTGAACGCGTATTCACCACCCGCGCGCGGATAGAAACGTTCGATCTCTGCCCCTTCGATGACGGAAGAGTTGTCGGAGTACGCTACCACCGTGCCCGCCGGATGAAATTTGTGCGTGTTGCGAATCATGCCGAAGAGCGAAATGGCTTGTTGTTCGTCGTCGATAATCCAGTCGGCATTAAAAATTTTGTGGCGGCAATGTTCGGAATTGGCTTGCGCGAACATCATCAGTTCGACATCGGTGGGGTTGCGTCCGAGCTTGCTGAAATTTTCCACCAGATAGTCGATCTCGTCGGCGGAAAGTGCCAGTCCCAGTTCACGGTTGGCGGTCGCCAGTGCGGTATTGCCACCCTTGAGAATATCCACCGTCGAAAGCGGTTGCGGCGTGCCATGTTTGAAGATTCTTTCTTCGAGGCCGTCAACATCGACGATCACCGATTCGGTCATGCGGTCGTGCAGCAGCGGCAGCACGGCTTGTTTTTCGGCTTCGTTCAGGGGTTTTCCGCTCTTGCTCTTCAGGTAAAAAATCACGCCACGCTCGATGCGAGTCACTTGCGGCAACGCGCAATGTTTGGCGATGTCGGTGGCCTTGGACGACCACGGCGAAATCGTGCCTAGGCGCGGCACCACCAACAGACTCAGCGACTTGCCCGAAATTTCCGGCTCGCCCGCATCCCGATCAATGCCGAGCAAACGGTGCAGCAGCGTGACTTCGGTGGCTGATAGCGGCGCTGACAGTTCGGTGAAATAACAGTGGCGGGTGTCTTCGAGAAGGATGCCGGATTGAGTGGCATCCAGCGCGGCGCGCAGTTTTTCGAGACGGAAAGAAGAGAGAGCGGGTTTACCGATTGAGGTGCGGAACATGGCGTGGATAAAGGGCGTTGAAAACAGGATGCAATTATAATGCAGCCGACCTCACCGACTCAGGGAAAACAGCATGATTGCCCCCCGCCCTACCCCCATCACCCATAAGCAAGTCGCCGCCTTCCTCAAGCCGCGCCCGGCGGACAGCCACAAAGGGCTGTTCGGCACGGTCACCGTGCTCGGCGGCGCGCACGGCATGCTAGGCGCGGCATTGCTGGCCGGACGCGCGGCGTTGCAGATGGGCGCGGGTTGCGTGCATGTCGGGTTGCTGGCGGACAACGCGCCGGGGGTGGATTTGATGCAGCCGGAGTTGATGCTGCATGGGGCAAGCGAAGCCGTAGGTCGGGTTAGCCCGTCAGGGCGTAACCCGACAAGCCCCCGTTCCGCGCACGCCCTTGTTGGGTTACGCGAAAAAACCGCTAACCCAACCTACCCGTCCGATGTTCTGCTGATCGGCTGCGGCCTCGGCCAAAGCCCCGCCGCGCACAAGCTACTGTACGACGTGTTGCTGCTCGACCTGCCGCTGGTGATTGATGCAGATGCGCTGAACCTCATCGCGCAGCGCCCCGATCTGCGCGGCATGTTGCATTCGCGCCAAGCGCCGCATGTATGCACACCGCATCCCGGCGAAGCCGCGCGTCTATTGGCTTGCAGCACGGCAGACATCCAAAAAGATAGAGCCGCTGCGGCGCAAAAACTCGCCATAAAACTCGGTGGCAGCGTGGTGTTGAAAGGCGCGGGCAGTCTCTGCGCCACCTCCGACGGCGAGTTACACCTCAACCCCACGGGCAACCCCGGCATGAGTTCGGCGGGCATGGGCGATGTGCTGGCGGGCATGATCGCCGCGTTTATCGCACAGGGCTTGAGCGCCGACCGCGCACTGCTGCTGGCCGTGTATCTGCACGGCGCGGCGGGCGATGAACTGGCGAAGCAACAAGCCACGTTGGGCATGAGCGCGAGTGAGGTGACAGTATGGGCAAGGTGGTTGTTGAATCAGTGGATTTCAAAATGACCGCCATCCTCTACCGCTACCTGATCGTTTGCGTCGCCTGCGTCGCGCTGTTGGCCGGGCTGCAAGTGCCCAACTTCGTCGATCAATACCAGAAGCGGCTGGACGCACATCTGCGCGAGGTGACGGTCAACCTGCAAGCGTTTCAGGAAATCGCCGACAAATATTTCGGCGGCGACCTTGGCAAGCTGATCGAGCTGCATCTCGCCAGCGATGCCAAGCCGTTTCAGGAAGAAGGCGCGGCCATCAGAAAAATGGTGGAACGCAAATTGCGTTTCGAGACCGACATGGCCGCACTGAAAGTCGGCCTGCCCATGCGGGCGCTGCATGTGTTGCTGCGCGGCGACCCGGAAATTTTGGGCGAGGCGCGCCAGCAATATAGCTACGCCGTGCCGCTGAATAGGGATGCGCTGCTGTTCGGCGCGGCGGCGGCGCTGTTATTTCTGTTGCTGGTGGAACTATTGTTCGCGCTGGCTCGCTTCAGCTACGCTAAAATCCGCCGCCCCAAAATCACTTCATCAACCATACCCTCCTGACTATGAGTTTTTCTATCGACATCCGCGAAGAAGCGGGCGTGCGCTCTTTGCATTTCGGCTCCGACTGGATTCAGGGTGCGATGCGCATCTCGCGCCCCTGGCATCTTGAACTGGAATACACCAAAGAAATGATGGCGAGCCTGCTCATGCGCGATGATTCGCGCTTCCCGCGCAAGGTGCTGCTGATCGGCTTGGGCGCGGCTTCGCTCACCAAATTTTTATACCGCAACTATCCGCTGGCAAAACTGACCGTGGTAGAAATCGAGGAGCGCGTGGTGGCGGCGGCACGACAGTTTTTCAAATTGCCGGACGACCCGCTGCGCCTAAAAATCGTGATCGCCGACGGTGCGCAATTCATCGCCGAACACGACAAAAAATTCGACCTGATTCTGGTCGATGGCTTCGACAGCAACGCGCGTCCCGGCGAGCTGGACACCTTGCCGTTTTACCAGATGTGCCGCGCGCGCCTGAACAACAACGGCATTCTGGCGGTGAACCTGCTGGGACGCAGTCGCGGCTACAAGGCCAGCTTCGAGCGCATCCGCACCTCGTTCGACGACCGCGCGCTGGCCTTTCCATCCTGCGACAGCGGCAACGTGATCGCGCTCGCCGCGACCGGCGACAAAATCGAAATCGCGCTGGACGATCTGAAAGTCCAAGCGCGGGAAATGAAAGATAGAACAGGATTAAATTTGCTGCCGACGTTATCGAGTTTGGAAGAAGCGCAGTCATGTCCCGGCGAGCTATTCAAGCTGTAGGCCACCTCTAAAAATCCAAACTTCGTCGCAATACTGCGTTGCTCACAAAAAATTACTTCTTACATATCTAACATATGCTGCGTCGTAATTTTTTGCTCGCGCCTTGTCTTGCTTAGAATTTTGAATTTTTAGAGGCGGCCTGTAACAAAAAGTTAAATATCGACTCGGCGCGGGTTGTGTGTAAAATAAAATCCCGCGCAAACATTGGCGCGTTTTTGATAAAAGGGAAACCATCATGGCAACTTCCAAGACCTCCGCTGCAACACCCAAAAAACCCGCAGCAAAGACCACCAAGACAACCACCAAACCCGCAGCGGAAAAGAAAACCGCGCCCGCCGCCAAGGTGACACCGGCGAAGAAACCCGCCGCTGCCAAGCCCGCCGTAAAACCCACAACCAAAGTGGCAGCCCCGAAAAAAGTGGCCGCCCCCAAGAAAGCTGCCCCGAAGAAATCATCTCCACCGCCAACGCCGGAAGAGCGTTACCGCATGGTGCAGGATGCCGCGTATTTTCTGGCCGAGAGAAATGAATTCAAGGGCGGTGCACTGGAATACTGGATCGCGGCAGAAGCCGAGATCAGCGAGTTTTTGGCGGGGAAATAAAACCTCATCCGGGGTCTTGTAGGTCGGGCTTCAGCCCGACTTGTCGGGTTGCCCCGCAGGGGTTCTTGCACCCTCCGGGTGAAACCCGACCTACAAAAACGTGCAGCCCGTCAGCTTAACGTCGTGCCCGACTCCACCGAGTAACGCACAAATTGCAGATCGAGCTTTTCGTCACGGATCGTGGCGATGAGCTTGTCGGCATCGCTCGTGCTCAACAAAAATTCCACCGCCACCGACAACTCCCCCGCCAGTTCGAAAAAAGTTTCGTCGTGTAACTTGCCGTGTTTGCCGAACCCGGCGATGGCGCGGAAGGCCGAGCCGCCGGGCAGTTTCAGACCTTGCGCCCGACGCAGCAACCACTCGTACAACAACTCGCCCTGATGATGTTGTTTCTCGGTCACGTAAAATTTAAGCACGACGGTTTGCATGTTGAACCTCCTAAGCCGGGCAAGCCGGAATCAAAATAATTTGCACGCGGAGGCGCGGAGTTCGCGGAGTAAAACAATGCAGGCGGGCTTGATGTTTCACCGCGACCTCCGCGCCTCCGCGTGAGAAATTCTTGTCATGTTTTGACATCATTAAACCGATAAGTGACTACTGTTGCATCCATTTAAACGTCTGCATCCCCAGCACCGTCATCAGCAATGAACCGCCCAGATGCGCCGCGATAATCGCCGTGCCCCAAGCATATTGCCCGCGCAACAACAGCGTGACGGTCTCCGCCGAAAACGTGGAAAACGTGGTGAGCCCGCCAAGGAATCCGGTGATGATGAGCAAGCGCCACTCCGGCGAAACACCGGGATGCTGCATGAAGAATGCGACCGCGAGACCGATGAGATAACCACCAACCAGATTGGCGGTAAGTGTGCCCAGCGGCAGCTCGGGCAGCGCGGGATTCAACCACAAGCCCAACCCCCAACGCAGCCAAGCGCCGATGGCCGCGCCGAGTCCCACTGCGATGAATGCGTAAAAAGTCATGGGCGGATTGTAGCAGGCGCAAACCGCTCCCTGCACAGACAAAAATTCATTTTTTTAACAGCCACCTTGCCCGCAAGGCAGTAAATACGGGCATCTTCACGCATAAGATGATGCAGATCGCCTATTCATGCGCTTCTCCACGAGGTGGGGTGTTCAAAACGGCGGCACAATTCCGCGCAATTTGAAGCAGCGCGTGTTGGGCGAGCCATCCAGTTCGAATTCGTTGAATTCGCGGCAGGGCGAAGGACGCTGGTCATAGATGGCGCAAGACACCTGCTTGCCGACCTCGCCTTGCAAGGCGGCACAGCGCGGCGGATAGCTGTTGGTGCCTTTCATGCACACCATGTGCTGATGCACTTTTTCGGTGAATTCAATCGGCACAAATCCACCGGGCGCTTCGCTGGATTCTCCCCAGTAGAACGAGATGCGGTAGTAGGCGCAGCACGCGCCGCAGGAGAGACAGGGATTTGAATCGCTCATTGAAAAACCCTTTTTCCCCGCAGATTACCTCGAAGAGGTTCTTGTGCCCCGTGGGTACACAGATTCACGCAGATTAAAACCAAACCGCATTTACGCAACAACGCAAAACCTATTGGCCAAAATAATCTGCGTTAATCTGTGTAATCTGCGGGCAAACGTTTTTAAGAAACCACCTCGCCCCACAAATCATGCTCGTCCGAATCGACGATGCGCACGGTGACGAACTCGCCGACTTGCAGCTCTGCGCCGTCGATATACACCAGCCCGTCGATCTCCGGTGCGTCGGCGGCGCTGCGGGCGACTGAGCCTTCTTCGTCCACGTCGTCCACCAGCACTTGCATAGTGGTGCCGACTTTTTTCGCCAGCTTGGCGGCGCTGATTTCTTCCTGCAAATACATCAGGCGTGCGAGGCGGTCTTCCTGCTCATAAGGGTCAACATGGTCGGGCAGCGCGTTGGAGGCCGCGCCTTCCACCGGCGAATATTTGAATGCGCCGACTCTATCCAGTTGCGCTGCTTCGACGAAGTCGAGCAGCTCTTCGAACTCTTCTTCCGTTTCGCCGGGGAAGCCGACGATAAAGGTGCTGCGCAGCACGATGTCGGGGCACACGCTGCGCCATTGTTGAATGCGCTTGAGCACGTTCTCGCTGCTGGCCGGACGCTTCATCAATTTCAGAATACGTTCGTTGGCATGCTGGAACGGAATATCCAGATACGGCAGAATTTTCCCTTCAGCCATCAGCGGAATCACTTCATCCACGCTGGGATAGGGATACACGTAATGCAGGCGCGTCCACACACCGAGATCGCCCAGCGCACCCGCCAATTCGGTCATGCGCGTCTTCAGCGGTTTACCTTGCCAAAAACCGGTGCGGTATTTCACGTCCACGCCGTAAGCGCTGGTGTCCTGCGAAATCACCAGCAATTCTTTTACGCCGGACAACACCAGTTTTTCCGCCTCCTGCATCACCTCATGCACAGGGCGGCTCACCAGCGGACCGCGCAGCGCGGGGATGATGCAGAAGGTGCAACTGTGGTTGCAGCCTTCGGAAATTTTCAGGTAGGCAAAATGTTGCGGCGTGAGGCGCACGCCTTGCGGCGGCACGAGATCGGTGTAAGGATCGTGCAATCGCGGCAGGTGTTGATGCACCGCGTTCATCACTTCTTCCAGCGCATGCGGGCCGGTGACGGCCAGCACTTTTGGATGCGTCTTCTGCACGATGTCGCCCTTCGCGCCCAAGCATCCGGTGACGATGACTTTGCCGTTCTCCTGCAACGCTTCGCCGATAGCCTCAAGCGATTCCGCCACCGCGCTGTCGATGAAACCGCAAGTGTTAACCACCACCAGATCGGCTTCCTGATAACTCGGCGTAATCACATAACCCTCGGCCTGCATGCGCGTGAGGATGAGTTCGGAATCGGACGTGGCTTTGGGGCAACCGAGGGAAACGAAGCCGATTTTGGGGGAGGTTTTGCTCATGATTCATTCCTTGATTCTTATGGACAAGCAATTCTTGCCATCGCTTTGGTAGGTTGGGTTAGCGGCTTCATCGCGTAACCCAACAT
>JAGVNQ010000220.1 GCA_020053195.1 Sideroxydans sp. | reverse complement strand
CTTCTTCCTTGCCTGCGCCGTCGATGATCGTGGTGTTTTCTTTACCCACTTCGATGCGCTTGGCTTGACCCATATCCGCCAGAGTGGCTTTTTCCAGTGTCAGGCCGACTTCTTCAGCGATCACTGTACCGCCGGTCAAAATGGCGATGTCTTCCAGCATGGCCTTGCGACGGTCACCGAAGCCGGGAGCCTTAACAGCCACAGTCTTCAGAATGCCGCGAATGTTGTTCACTACCAATGTTGCCAGCGCTTCGCCGTCCACATCTTCAGCAATAATCAACAACGGGCGACCCGCCTTGGCAACTTGTTCCAGTACGGGCAGCAGGTCGCGGATGTTGGAAATTTTCTTGTCGTGCAACAGGATGAAGGGATTCTCCATCGCGGCGATTTGTTTGTCGGCGTTGTTGATGAAATACGGCGACAGGTAACCACGGTCGAACTGCATACCTTCCACGATGTCCAGCTCATCTTCCAGACCTTGGCCATCTTCAATGGTGATAACACCTTCCTTGCCGACTTTTTCCATCGCCGCAGCGATCTTCTCGCCGATCACGGCATCGGAGTTGGCGGAGATGCTGCCCACTTGCGCGATTTCTTTGCTGGTGGTGCAAGGCTTGGAAATCTTCTTCAGCTCTGCCACGGCGGCGATTACAGCCTGGTCGATACCGCGCTTCAGATCCATCGGATTCATGCCGGCGGCAACAAACTTCATGCCTTCCTGCACGATGGATTGAGCCAGCACAGTCGCTGTCGTTGTTCCGTCACCGGCCACATCGGAAGTCTTGGAAGCCACTTCCTTGACCATTTGCGCGCCCATGTTTTCGAACTTGTCTTTCAGCTCGATTTCTTTGGCGACGGACACGCCGTCCTTGGTGATGGTGGGCGAACCGTAGGAACGATCCAGCACCACGTTACGGCCTTTAGGGCCCAAAGTCACCTTGACCGCGTCGGCCAGAATATTGACACCCACGACCATTTTGGCACGTGCGGCATCATGGAATTTCACGTCTTTTGCTGCCATGTTTATTCTCCTGAAATTCGTTAATATGGTTAGGCTTCGACGATGCCGATAATGTCATCTTCACGCATGGTCATCAGTTCCTGACCGTCGATCTTGAAAGACTGACCGGAATATTTGCCGAACAACACACGGTCGCCGACCTTCACGTTCATCGGACGCAGCTTGCCGTCGTCACCAATCTTGCCGTTGCCTACGGCGACGATTTCGCCTTGATCGGGCTTCTCGGTCGCGGCATCGGGAATCACAATACCGGATGCGGTCTTGCGTTCTTCTTCCATGCGCTTGACAATGACGCGGTCATGCAAGGGACGTATTTTCATGCTTTGCTCTCCTAAAACAGATGGTTAACTAAAATTGCGCGGCCATTAGCACTCTCGGCCAGCGACTGCTAATAATAAGGGCGCACCCCGCCACTTTCAAGTGATGAATGAAAATTTACTGAATCGCAGCCTGTCCGCCGTCTGGCATCCCTGCACCCAGATGAAGCGGCACGAGACTTGGGGATTTTTCTATGCAGGTTGATTTGTGAGCATGCTACGTAAGGAATCAAGAACCGCGCGAGAAACTTCGCCAGCAAAAAAACTTGGTTGATACCCCGCTCTCTTGGCGCAGGGTAGTTCATTTCCCTACCCACCGATTATTTTAAAATTTCGTTCGAGTCGCTGCCCATTTTTATCAAAAAGCACCAATGTATGTTGTCCAGGTTTGGCACGAATCATCTTTTCATGAAAAACTTTTGTTTCACCCAAAAAAACACCATCAAGATGCCAATAGAGTATGGCATCCGTATCGCGGTGTACGGCCCTGAAAATGGCGCGATTCAGCTTTCCATCAAGGCCCAGCGGCAGATATATTATATTTTCAGTGTTTGGATAAATAAGATCGAAAGGTAATTCTTCGGTGTACTGCTGCAAGGATGCAATACAGTCCTTGCGCCAGGGAGGGAGCGTTCGGTAATCGCTGTGATCGCGCTTCCAGTAGTATTCCTGGGTGGGCGGCAGCACAAACCAGTCGACCGCTTTCATGTTGCTCACCGATTCGCAACCGCTGTGGACACGATAGAAGCCGTTTTTCGACAGGAAGACCCGCTGGTGATACGGCGTGACTTGCGCATAGTGGGTGTGTGAGAGCACTTTTGTATCCACCGGTTTGCAAGCATCCGAGGCGATGAACCCGTCATCCTGACACACCGCCAAGGTTGTTAATTCGCCATCCGGCTCCAACAACCAGTCGCTGGTACCCAATATCGAAAACGCATCCATCAACACGGGGCCCGCACTATGTGCGCCACCCAGACTGGCTGCTGAAGAACCGTCTGCATTGCCTGCCCACACGCCCACAGTATAACGACCATTGCTGCCAATTGCCCAAGCATCGCGAAATCCGTAACTGGTGCCGGTTTTCCAGGCGATGATTTGTGAATTCTCGTAATTACGCCAATTGCTGTCCGCACCGGGGCGTGTTACCTCCACCATGGCCTGCAGGGTTAGCCAGGCTGCGCCGGGGGTGAGTGGAAACTTTATTCTGGGTGTCGGGCTGCCGGGGGGGGTCTTTATTACTTGAACGGCTTTGGTTGTGCCGTCGTAACCATTCTCTTTGACCGTGTTGGCCATACGCGCATAAACGGAAGTCAGTTCCCACAGATTCGCTTCGCCCCCGCCCAGGATCAACGACAGCCCGTAATTATCCGCACTGCGATTGATCGTCGTTAAACCGTAGCGCTGCAACTGTTGCCTGAAACGGTCGATGCCATAACGGCGCAATAGTCGTACTGCCGGGACATTAAGCGACTGCGCCAGCATTTGTGCAGCGGGAACAGCGCCATGAAAATTATGGTCGTGATTCTGGGGAGAAAAGTTGCCTATGGTCGTTGGCACATCGGGAATCAACGCGGTGGGTATCAATTCGCTGCTATCGAGCATCAGGCCGTAAAGCAAAGGCTTGATGACACTGGCAGTAGAGCGTGGCCGTGATGCGATATCCACGTGCCTGCTTAATGGGTCGTCCGTGAAGTTGCCTATGTATCCAACTGTCTGCAGTGTGGTGTGGTCGATCACGACCAGCGCGAGATTGCGCACGCCTTCTTCCGCCAGTGTGCGGCGGTGATTTTCCAGAACATGGTTGAGGCTTCCCTGCAACAGCGGATCTATCGTTGTATGGAATTCCGAAACGTCGGGATGTTCGCGCAGCAGGCGATCCAGCAGGTGTGGAATTTGTGACGGCCAGGCGCTCTGTGAAGTTGGCAGTGGCTCTATGCGTGCCAGCTGGTAGTCGCGTTCGTTTATTTTTCCATTCTGGAACAGTAGGGATAATAATTGATCGCGACGTTGCTGGAGGGCCTTGCGGTTTTTTTCCAGGTACAGCATGGAGGGACGATTGGGGAGCACGGCGAGCAATGTCGCTTCCGCCCAACTGAGTTCGTCGGGCGCACGTCCGAAATAGTGCCAGCTTGCCGCCTGCAAGCCGACAATATTCCGACCCATAGGCGCATGGGTTGCATACAGCTTCAGGATTTCATCTTTACTTAACCTCAGCTCCAGTTTAATTGCCAGGCATATTTCCTCAAGCTTGTTCCAAAAGCTGCGGCGGTGATGCTTCAGAGCCATTCGAGAAAGCTGCATGGTGATCGTGCTTGCGCCACTTACAACATGGCCCGCCTGATAGTTGTCTTTAATGGCGCGAAGTATCGACAACGGGTTGAATCCGAAGTGTTCGTAAAAATACCTGTCTTCAAATTGAATTACGGACACCAGATATTTTTCCGGCAACACCCCAGGCGCGGAAAAGCGCCATTGTTCATCTTTTGCGATACGCACATCCAGCAGGTCGCCATCGCGTGAAAATGCGGCTTTAGCCAGCGGCGGATCGATCAGGCCATCTGGAAACGGAAGCAAGATGTAAACAATGGCACCCATAAAAAAAACTCCGGCGGCCATGGCCGGCCACCGGAATTTTTTCAAGCGTTTTAATGCAATGCCAAAATTCACTGCGGGGGTCACTGCGGACGAACTTCAACCCAAGTTCCCGCAGAGGACGCATGTACCTTGCCATCGTACATCGGTTCAACCTGCCAACCCGGCAGATAGAAACGGCCCGCAAATGATGCATTCAACAGCATCTTGACCGTGATCGTGTCTTCGATCCTGTAATTATTCCGCCACCAGTAATAGCGGCTGTAATAATTCGGCTGGTGACTGAGCGAGAAGAAGCTGCTTTGCCTGTCGTCACGAATATCGAGATATTCGATTTTTGTGTTGTCGGCCAAGCCTTCAAGTCGCGAGTTCCGGATTTGCCAGCCGCTCGGCACCACTTCCGTCAGGGCGATGTTGTTCAACTCGCGGCCGCTGATATTTTTAATGGTGACTTCCGCAACAAAATCCTGCCCCATCGGCAGGGATTTTTCATCCAGTATATTGCCATCCATATCTTCAAACCGGACATTGATCGTAAGCCCCTTGCTCTCCGCGATCTCGACAGTATTGGCGGGCACGCCACGGTTAGCCACGGCAACATACAACGGATGATCCGATGTATTACGCACGGATAGTTTGCCCGGCTGGTAATTATTCAAATCGCGTTTAAGCATGGCTTTGGCAGAAGCCACATCCTCCCATGTCTTGCCGTCTTCACGGACAGCAAAGTTGGTCTTTTGTGATTTTGAGCCAAAGGTGCCGGCCAATGACATCAAACCCCATGCCGTTGTTTGCGTGCTATACCAGCCCCCCCGTGACAATTCGGATGCAATTTCCGTTGCCTGACGCCATGACTCTTCGGCCATACCCAAGCGGTAGTACAGCATCAGCAGTACCGACTTGTCACGCAGATCCGATCCGTAAGTCCAGTGCCAGCTCTCGGATTGCAGGACAGTGTGCCCGGCCTGCGTCAGCAGTTCCTGCGCAACGTTTTTTTGGCCGGCTTGCTGATAGGCCAGCGCCAGCATCCAGCGCTCCATTGCATATCCGGCCTTGGGGCTGCGAGCCAATCTTTCACGCAGGCGATTCATCGCGCCCATATCGGCTTCACCCGCCAATGCCAGGGTATACAGGCGGTAACTGTCATCCGCGTAATGACCATCGCTGTGCGACTTGCTTTGCTTGCGCTGATAATTCAACCAGTTTTTGTACAGGCTATCCGGTACGTTGTAACCCATCTGTCTGGCTTCCACCAGGAAGTGTCCCGCGTAATTGCTGCCCCACGGGCTGACTTCACTTTGATACGGCCAATACGAGAAGCCGCCGCTGACCGTCTGGAATGTTTTCAGGCGTTCTATCGCTGCTTTTATGTTTGTATCAATATCGCGTCTCTGTATCGACGACATATCCATCAACGCCGGCAGATAAATCTGCGGGAAGACAGATGAGGTTGTCTGCTCAATGCATCCATGCGGATATTGAATCAGATACTGCAAACGCTCTTCCATTTTCAGCTCGGGCACACTGCTGACATTCAGCATGGTCTTGTTGGTCCCTGCCATGCCATGTTGCGCCAGTGAGGAGGTCCACGTTTCCCCCGGATTAACTAACTTGGCCTCTGTGACTGTGCTCGGCAGGTTAGCGCTACGCACCGGAATGTTGACCACCTCCTGCGCCCGTTCACTACCCAATTTGCCTTTGATCGTTATTTTGGCCAGACCGACACGGTCTTTTACTTTAAGGCGAAGGAAAGCCATTTGCTCACCCGGCTTGGTGAAACTCAATTTTTCATCGCCTTTAATCACCGTGAAGAAATCATCTGTTTCAATTGAAATGTTGGCTGTGCCTAATGGTGCATCTGAAACGAACACATCAACAGGCAAATTAAATTCTTCACCGGGGCCCAATACTCGCGGCAAAGTCGGGTGTATCACCAATGGCTGTGTCACCGTTACTGTTGATTCCGCTTTACCGAATGCACGCTCACTTCCGGCTACGACCATCACCCGCACGGCACCCATGTAAGGCGGCAAGTCTATGTCATGTTCTGCCGATGCTTTGGCAGCCAAAGTGAACGGCCCGATAAACTTCACAATCGGCGGAAAGCGTTGCTCGCGACTATTGCCGACCTCTTTTTCTGCCGCATCTGATCCGCCCACCGCCAATAGGCGAGACATATCCGTTCCGTATGCGCCCACGACCCAATCAAACAGGTCCCATGTTTTCACACCCAGTGCTTCGCGCTTGTAGAAATAGTTGTGCGGATTTGGTGTTTTATAGTCGCTGACACCCAGCAACCCTTCATCCACGACCGCAAGGGTATACGTCATGGCAGTGCCTTTTTGCTCGGACACCTTCACGGTCAATTTGCTTTGCGGGCGTACTTTGGAAGGCACGGCAAGCACCGGAGTGATATGCGTATCAGGATCATCAACCTGAATAGGCAAAATTCCATAGATGCGCATTGGTAAATCGTTATTGCGCTGTTGATGCGCCTGATAGGTGCTGATAAAGACATAGGCATTGGGAGTCATCTCGGCTGTCACCGGCACTGACAGTGTGCTCGCAGCGCCGCGAATATCCTGCCAATAACTTTTTATGACACGGCTACCGTTTTCAATGCTGACAAAGACGCGCCGGTCCGCGCCGGCAGGCAGATGTATCGCAGCCGTATCGCCAACCTTGTAACGCTCCTTATCACCGCTCAATATCATCGTGACGGCGGCATCTCCGGCCTGATTGTCGCCATTGTTGTAGCCGTAGCCAAGATATACGTCCCGACTCACGCAATGCTGTGTTTTGCCCGATTCGGCGGCATCACAGGCACGAATCATATGCCTGCCCCAATCAAAATTTTTACCCTGGAAACTCCACTTGGCATGCCCCTTTGCATCCGTGGTCAGTGAAGCCGTTTCCTTTAAGGCGCGGCTATTGCTGCTGATATAACTGGCATGATTTTCTTGTCTTTCATCCCACCACCAGCGCCATTCCATTTTATAGACTGACAATTCGATGGCATGGTTGGCAAGCGGCTTGCCATTGCTATCCACAGACACAAGATCAAAGACATGATCCGCATTCTTGTCCAGAGATCCGTAATAGGATTTATTGCCCGCAGGAGGATGCATGCCTACCCAGGTGGCAAATGGATAAATGGATGCGCTTTTATATTGGGTGCTGGCCTGCCCGCCTTTTTCAAACACGCGTTCTGTAAACGTCGCGTTTAACATGCCGGGGGGCGGCTCATTGATATCGAGTGTCGCCTCTATGTCTGCTTTGCCATTTTCATCCAGATTACCCTCAAAGATTGTTTCCGGATCCTGTGAAAATGAACGGCTGATATCGTCAAAATAATAACCGTCATAGGCTGCAAAAGAAGTTGTTGCACGCGCCAATTTAACCTGCACGTTCGCTTTTAATAATGCGGCAGTTGCGCCGGTAAGCCACTGCGCCTGCAACGATGTTTTCAGGCTCTTTCCATCAAAGCGCAGTCCTTCATCCGGAATGGCCAGATCCATTTTCAGGCGATTGGGCACAATGCTTTCGATGCGCAACACTTGCTCAAAGGAATTGCCGCCGGCACGCACCACGGCACGCCAGTTACCGGTTGGCGCGTTTTCCGCCGTAGCAAGCTTGAAGGAATAAAATGATCCTGTTGGTTTCGGCGCGGAAACCGTACTGACTTTACCATTTCGTGGATCATATAAATCCAGTGTAAGCGGATAATCTGCAGGCAAGGATTTTTCCCGGTCCATCAAAATGAAAGTCAGGAAAATATCGTCACCCGGACGCCAGATATCACGCTCACCGTAAAAGAATCCCTTTAGTCCTTTGGGAGATTTCGCTCCGCCGGTATTGAACATGTGGGTTGCCAAAGCATCCCCGTCTGCCACCTTGAGATAATTGATATCATCTCCCTTGGTAACGCGCAGATAAAATGGCACGCCTTCCAGATGTACGGATACCAGCCCATCCGAATTGGTTGAGCTGCTGCCAATCGGCTGCTGCTGGTAATTGAATGCAGTTACTGTGGCTCCGGCGAGTGGTGCCGCTTCTTTCATATCTGTCGTCAACACCGTCATGATGTCGCCTTCACCCAGCTTCGCCATGATGCCGATATTTGACGCAACAAACATCTGTTTGGCGTTTACAGGATTTTGTTGGCTGTAATAACTGCCGGAGTAATAATACTTGCTGCAGGGGTTCTTTCTCTGGCTATAGGCATCATTGCCCCCCTCCGATTCTTCTTCGTCTGCTGCGCCCTCACAAGGGTAAGTGGAAAATTCCCGGGTGATCGCCAGTTCCAGTTGCACGAAACTTCCCCGTTTGTGTGTCATCAGATCGTTGACATCAAGCGTATAGCGCTGCCAACCACTCTGGGCTGTTTTGGGCAGCATGATTTTTTTTGTCCAGAGCTGGCTTCCCACCCTGTTGAGGGTATAGGACGCATTTGTTGTCATGCTATTGTCTTGCAGGAACTGTCCAATATTATTTGGAAACACCTCATAAGCTGTCAGTTGTACAGCATTTACCGCTACCGCTTCTATCGGTATAGAAATCTTCTGTGTGTTCGGCAAAACATGGCCTTTTTCCGCGAAACGCACGCCCGGCAGTTCTTCAAGAAACGTCACCTTTTCATTGATCGAGTTTTTAAGCGGTATTCCCCTGGTGCTTTTAACCGCAGCCTCGATGTGTAGTTGCTGGTCTCCACGCAATTTATCACGGCCATAAATGCGCATGATCGCCCCCTCGATCTGAACGCGCGCATCCAAATTGTTTAAACTAACCAACCCCGCCATATTTTGCCGCGTATCAATATCGCCCGAGAAATTAACTTCGATCAAAGTGTCCGGCTCGGTTACGGCACGGACAGAAGTCATTGAAAATTCGCCTATCGGCGGAACATCGACAGTACGCTCTCCCTGATTACCTTCCAACCCGATTGATTTGCCATTCCAGACAATCGTTATTTGAGATAACAACGGTTTGCGCTTGGCACCTTTGATAATGTAGGTATGCCGATTGTTTCCTTCATGTATCCATGTGATTGGCAAAGCTGCATCATCCTGTTTTGCGGAGATGATTTTCTCAACATCGGCGACCTCTGTTTTATCGGCAGTTATTAATGTTCCAGTCAAGATCATGCCGTCTTCTACCACCGGGTCTGAGGTCAACCCGACATCATTTATGGTCATAGACTGCTCGATGATTTTTATTTTGAAACGGAAGCCGGGAAGATCCTGGGGAATGTTTTCAAGGTGCTTGGGCAACAAACTTACTTCAAACAATTTTCCGGATGGGAATTTATCGGCATGGCGAATTTCCAGTTCGGAGGTGGAAACAAACACCGCTTCGATTGAATGTGATGGCTTAAATTCAATGACATCATCCACCGGCTTCCCCACCAGCGCTTCTGCAATCACAGGATGTGTGAAACGAATAACCGGAACTGCATCAGCCGACACCCAATCCTGGGTAAATCGTTCAATGTGCGGTGCCCACTCAACGCGCTCTTGCACCATTATTTTTTCATCTGCGTTTATCGATTCTTCCGATTTTTCCCGATTCAGGGCAATACCTATAGCCACTCCAATGACCACTAGCAGCACAACGATATAGGGGCGGAACACCAAGTTACGAATCCAGGAGCCAAAGGCTTTTGCATGTGACAAAATCTTGTTAAAGAGCGAGCTTACAAAAGATGCTATGGCTGGAAGCTTCATGAGCGGTTTCCTTCAGGTTTTTTATTTCGCTAATATTTTTTTGGACAGCCATAACAGGGAAATTTCCCTATCAACCGCAGGGAAATATACAAAGAATCAACTATTCTGTATATGCAAATCTAAAGAATTGGAAATCCAACCCCCAAAGTCAAAATATCCCCCCCGGAAACCTCTCCAATCCGATTCCTACCCGCCCCAAATGTAAACCCCCCCACCATAGCAAGAATTTGCCGCACCTTCCCCCTAAAACACCCGAATCACGGTGCGCCGCAAACCCTCAGCACAAGCGCCCCCGAACGAGACGAGAATCTCACCCCGCCTTCCTTATTCTCACCAAACCTCCCGCTGATCAAACTCAAGTGCTGACACCATTTTGGCATGTGCCGCTGAATCCCATTGAAGATCATCACCCGCTTGCGCCAGCTCCAATTCCCACAGCGGCGGCTCGCGCGCCGGGACGATGCACGGCGGCAAAGAGGATTCACCGAGATGATCCAATATCTCGCGCACCGCACTACCCTCGGTAATGAAAGCGATGATGCGCATCGGCGATTGGCACAGCGGGCAGACCAGCGGCAGCGTTTCGTAGATGCGCGCCAGTAACATCGCCCGCAGGTAATGAGATGCGGCACGGTGTTGATGCGCGTCTGCTTCGGTTGCTTCTGCTACTGGCGGCACAACCACCGGTAGCGGAGCCATTGCTGTGACCGCCGCCCGCATAGGCGAGGGGCCAGCACACCGTAATAACGATGGCGATGCGCACGCGGTGGCGGGATGAGGGCGGCAATCTTGTCGATCAGCTCCAGCGGGGTGAGCACCAGTTCGCGCGGGCTATCGGAGCGGGGTTTGGGGTTGTGGTTGAGCAGGTGTTCGGCATCGAGTGTGGCAGATGCTCCAGCGCAAAAGGTGGACGGGCGCAGTAGCTCAGCAGGCGTTCCAGCCCTGGACAGTCACGGCCTTCGATGCACACCGAGGCATCCAAGGAAAAACCTCCGCCGCGTTCCCTGCACATCATTTCGACACGATCTCACCCTTGCCGATCAAGCCGCGCCGGACGAATGCACGCAAGATACGCTGCGATAGGCTTGGCTGCGGCAGCCATGGGAAAACCCATTGGGTTTGGATGGCGGTATCGTAGAGAGCGTTCGTTCTGTCATCAATGATGGGCTATCTGGGACAATTTCAACTTCCGCATCTTTCGTCGCGCTCAAACTCCGCTATGATTCCACGCATGACCTCCAATACCACCCTGCTCACTCGCAGCCTGTCCGCCGTCTGGCATCCCTGCACCCAGATGAAGCGGCACGAGACCTTGCCGCTGGTCGCTATCGCCCGTGGACAGGGTGTTTGGCTGTATGACTTCGACGGCAAACGTTACCTGGACACGGTCAGTTCCTGGTGGGTGAACCTGTTCGGGCACTGCAATCCGCGCATCAATGCCGCCCTCACCGACCAGCTCGACAAGTTGGAACACGTCATGCTGGCGGGTTTTACCCATGAGCCGGTGGTGCTGCTGTCGGAACGCTTGCGCGAACTCGCCCCTGCCGGATTGGGACATTGCTTCTACGGCTCGGACGGCGCATCCGCCACCGAGATCGCCCTGAAGATGAGTGCGCATTACTGGCGCAACACTGGCAAGCCGCTCAAGACACAATTCATCAGCCTACAAAATAGTTATCACGGCGAGACGCTGGGCGCGCTGTCGGTGACCGATGTCGCGCTGTTCCGCGACGCTTACGGCTCGCTCATCAAACAGAATGCCACCGTGCCGTGCCCGGATTGGCGCGAAGCGGCAGCGGGTAAAAGCGCGGAAGATTTCGCTTTGCGTTGCGCCGCCGCGCTGGAAGAACATTTGCAACAACATCACCAACACCTTGCCGCTTTTATCGTCGAGCCGTTAATTCAGGGCGCAGCGGGCATGGCGATGTATCACCCGGTGTATTTGAGCCGCGCGCGCGCGCTGTGTACGTTGTATGGCGTGCATTTGATTGCGGACGAAATTGCGGTCGGCATGGGCAGGACGGGAACGCTGTTTGCGTGTGAACAGGCACCCCTCTCCCGCGCTAACGCGCACCCCTCTCCCGCTTGCGGGAGAGGAACTGGGGGAGAGGGTGCGCCTTCAGGCATCACGCCGGATTTTCTGCTGCTGTCCAAAGGCATCACCGGCGGTTACCTGCCGCTTTCCATCGTGATGACCACAGACCCTATCTACCAAGCCTTCTACGCCGACGACACCGCGCGCGGATTCCTGCATTCGCATTCCTACACCGGCAATCCGCTGGCCTGCCGCGCCGCGCTCGCCACGCTGGACATTTTCGCCGAAGACGACGTGCTGAACAGCAACCGCGCCAAGGCAGCCTTCTTCAACCGCATCGCGCAACCGTTGCGCGAACATCCCAAGGTGAGGAACTTCCGCAACACCGGCATGGTCTGGGCATTTGAAGTGGATACACCCTACGCAGATTTCGCACAACGCTGTTTCAGCCTCGGCCTGCAACATGAATTATTACTGCGCCCCATGGGCAACACGGTATATTTCATGCCGCCTTACATCATCAGCGAAGAGGAAATTCAGATGCTGGTCACACGCACGCTGGCCATCATCGAAACGTTGTCATGAAACATAATATTCAATCTGCCCGCAAACTTCCTGTAGGAGCGAGCTTGCTCGCGAATGCTTTTAACCTATTCGCGAGCAAGCTCGCTCCTACAAAAAACGCCATTGCTGTAGCTGCCTTTCTCGCTCTCTTTCTCTTCGCCAGCGCACATGCTGTGCCGTTGCCCGCCTCCGTCAAACAAGAACTGAAAATTGCCGGCATCCCGCCCTCTGCCATCGCGGTCGAAGTGCGCGAAGTGGGCAAACGCAATTCGCTCATCAGCCTCAACGCCAAGCGTTCCATGAATCCGGCTTCCACCATGAAGCTGCTGACCACGTACGCCGCGCTCGACCTGCTGGGTCCGGCCTACACCTGGAAAACCGAAGCCTATATTAACGGTGAACTGAAAAACGGCGTGCTGGACGGCAACCTGATTCTCAAAGGTTATGGTGACCCGAAATTCACCATTGAACAATTCTGGCTGTGGTTGAGCGAATTGCGCGCGCGCGGCCTGCGCGAAATTCGCGGCGACCTCATACTGGATCGCAGCCATTTCGACCTGCCCGCGCACGACCCCGGACAATTCGATGCCGACCCGGTGCGCGCCTACAACGTCGGCCCCGATGCGCTGCTCATCAATTTCAACACCTTGCGCCTGCGCTACATGCCGGACGGCGACCGCCTGAAAATCGTGAGCGAGCCCTTGCTCGACGGCATCGCGGTGGACAATCAACTCGTCCCCAGCCAGTTGGAAATCAACTGCGACGACTGGAACGATCTGTTTTCGATCCAGCCCAAAGGCGACAGCATCGTCCTGCAAGGCGACTTCCCGATGACTTGCGGCGAACGCGAACAAAACCTCAGCGTGATGCCGCACACCCGCTATGTCGGTGCAGTATTCGGCGCGATCTGGAAAGAGCTGGGCGGCACGATACAAGGCAAAGAGCGTGAAGGTTTGGTCGAAAGCAATGCCCAGCTTTTTTCCACCCATCGCTCCGAACCGTTGAGTGTCGTCATCCGCGACATCAACAAATTCAGCAACAACGTCATGGCGCGGCAAGTATTCCTGGCCTTGGGTGAAACAGTCCCGGCAGCGGATACGGCTTCGGCAGAAGTGAATTCGCAAACCGTATTCGACAATCATCCGCTCACCCTCGAACGCAGCCTGCTCGCCATGCAGCTATGGCTGGCGCGCAACAAAATGGACTTCAAGGAAGTGGTACTGGAAAACGGCGCTGGGCTCTCGCGCACGGAACGCATCAGCGCCGCACACATGGCGCAGTTGCTGCAACACGCTTACAAACACCCGATGAACGCCGAACTGCAAGCCTCGCTACCCATCCTCGGCATGGATGGCTCAGTGAAAAAACGCCTCAAAGAAAGCCCCGCCGCCGGACAAGCGCATCTTAAAACCGGCACATTGGAAGGCGTGAAAACACTCGCGGGTTACGTGAAATCGAAGAGCGGCAAAGAATGGGTTGTCGTGTTTTTCATCAACCATCCCTTGGCCAAACGCGGGCAAGATGCGCAGGATGCGCTGCTGGAGTGGCTCACCAAAAAATAATAGTCCGGCTTACCAGATGACACTAAACATTTCAACCGAAAAGAATATATAGGCCATCGATATTCTTTACAGTACCAATAATACGGAAGAAAATCCGCCCGCGAAATTTCGCATTTCATAAATCAGGGAGAACACATGAAAAAAATCATTATCGCTGCAATGTTATCCATTTTAGCTGCGCCCGCTGTTGCCGCCGACTCGCCGTTCTACGCAGGATTGAAGGTTGGATCAGCCAACAAAAGCGTCAGCGGCTCAAGCGAAAGCTCCTCCGCAGCGGGTATGTTTATTGGCTATTCGATCAGCCCCACTTTTGCCATAGAGGCCGGATACACTAATTTGGGTTCTGTTGCTAGCGGCCTCATTACGTTTTCTGCTATGGACATCGGCGCAGTAGGCGTAATGCCTTTAAATGACAAGTTTTCGATGTATGGCAAATTGGGTTTTGCCAGCACATCCGAAGAAGCTTTCGGCGTGACAGGAAATCGCTCTGCCCTAACCTTAGGGTTCGGTGGCCAATTCGATGTTAGCCCCAAATTGGGAGTTCGCGTTGGCTGGGATCGTCATAGCTTTGGCGATGGCACAAACTTTAACCAAGGCGATACAAGCTTTGTCTCTGCTGGTGCTGTATTTAAGTTCTAAATTTCCTTAAAACTTAGCTAACGTAAAGAAGCCGGACTTGTCCGGCTTCTTTATTTTATACACAACTCAAACCTAATCTTCTGAAGATGCCCGCCAATAGGCGTTCTTCATGAGCGCTTGATGTAGATCGCCTATTGACGGGCGTTGCGGGGCTACGCGAGTTTTAAATCACAACCCCAACTCGCCCTACATCGCATCCACCTTCGCCTTCACCGCCGCATCCATCGCGATGGGCGTGCCCCATTCGCGGTTCGTTTCGCCCGGCCACTTGTTGGTGGCGTCCAGTCCCATCTTGCCGCCCAAACCTGACACGGGACTTGCGAAGTCGAGATAGTCGATCGGGGTATTCTCCACCAGCAGCGTGTCGCGCACCGGGTCCATG
>JAGVNQ010000104.1 GCA_020053195.1 Sideroxydans sp. | reverse complement strand
GCTGGCTCCTACAAATGCGCAAACTACCCGTGGAATATTTGGAAAATAATTAGCCGATGGTTGAATTCAGTTTCGTTGCGGTATTTCTGGTCGGGCTGTTGAGCGGCGTGCATTGTCTGGGCATGTGCGGCAGCATCGTCGGCATCTTCACCACGCAAGTTCCCAAAGATCACGCGCGCTGGCCTTTTCATCTGGCTTATAGCGGCGGGCGTTTGCTCAGTTACGCGCTGGCGGGCGCGCTGGTCGGGGCTGTCGGGCAAGCGGGCTTATTGATGCGCGATGCCGTGCCGGTGCAACACCTGATGTTTGCGTTGTCCAGTCTGATGCTGGTTTTGCTGGGCTTGTATCTGGCCGGGGTGTGGGGTGCGGTGCGCCGTATCGAGCAACTGGGAGGCGGCTTGTGGAAACGGCTGCAACCTTTCACCACCAAATTATTGCCGGTGAATACCGTGCCGCGCGCGTTGGGCTTGGGCGCGTTGTGGGGCTGGTTGCCGTGCGGGCTGGTGTATAGCGTGCTCATCACTGCGCTGGCATCCGGCAGTGCCACGCAAGGTGCGTTTATCATGCTGGCGTTCGGCTTGGGCACCTTGCCCAATTTGCTGGCGATCGGGCTGTTTTGGGAAAGTATCAAAGGCTGGGTGCAGTCGCCGCGCGTTCGGCTGGCGGCGGGGCTGCTGGTGATGCTGTTCGGGGTGTATGGCTTGTACAAAGTGGGCTATACCTTTGCGGTGCATGGATGGACGGGAGCGTGTCATGTTGCTGCGTAGTCTGAGTCTGATTTTTTTGATTTTTCTGTTGGTGGGCTGCGAGCAAAAACTGCCTTCGCCGTTCAAGGCCAGTGACGTGAGCGCGAAATACGCGCAAGCCAATTTCCTTCTGAACGATGCCCAAGGCAAACCAGTCTCTTTGGCGGATTTTCGCGGCAAGGTGGTGGTGTTATTCTTCGGTTATACCCATTGCCCCGACGTGTGCCCGACTACTTTGGCGGATATGGCGCAGGTGATGGGTATGCTGGGCAAGGAGGCGGACAAGGTGCAGGTGCTGTTCGTGACGCTGGACCCGGAACGTGACACGCGCCAACTTCTGGCGCAATATCCGTCCGCGTTTTATCCCACATTCATGGGGCTGTCGGGCGATGCGCAGGCCACCGCGCAAGCGGCCAAGGCGTTCGGCATCATCTATCAAAAGCAACCTACCAAGAGCGGAGGTTATACATTGGATCATTCAGCCGGAACTTATCTGATCGCGCCGGGCGGTAAGCCGGTGTTGTTGTCGCCGTTCGCCCAGCGTCCAGAATTGCTGGTGCAGGACATCCGTCTGTTGGGTGCGATGAAATGATTTCCCTGGCCGAACTGTTGCGCTTCGAGATAAACGAAGCCAATCTGCCGGTGCGGCGCGAGCAAGTGCGCGCGCGCGTCGCCATGTATCCGGCCATGATTCTGCCCGCCGTATTGATGGCCTATTTGATGGTCTGGATCATGTGGGACGTGGTGGCGCACGAGGTGCTGCTCGGCTGGCTGGTGGTGACCAACCTCACGCAAGTGTTCGAGTTGTCGCAATGGTGGCGTTTCCGCAAACTGTCGCAGGATGCCGAACAATGCCGCCGCTGGAATGCGCGCTTCAAACGCAACACCACGATAGGCGCGCTGGCATGGGGCAGCGCCTGGGTGTTGATGTTCGTGCCGGGCGATCTGGGCTATCAGGCCTTGGTGATCTGCGTGGTGATGGGCTTCACCTCGGCAGCCGTGACCATCAACACCCTGCATCGCCCGTCGCTGCTGATTTATCTGGTGCTGGTGCTCGCGCCGTTGATAGTCCGCATGGCGTGGGAAAACGACGCGCAGCACTGGTTTCTCGCGTTCATGCTGATGATCTACGGCGGATTTATTCTCAGCGCCGCCATCAAGTTGATGCACACCTTCGAGTTGTCTTTGCAGCAGCGTTTCGACAAAGAGGCGCTGTTATATACCTTGCGTGTGCGCGAGGAAGAAACCGCCCAAGCGCTGGAAGCGGCGGAAATGGCCAACGTCACCAAGTCGCGTTTCCTGGCCACGGCCAGCCACGACTTGCGCCAGCCGTTGCAGGCTTTGCGCCTGTTCACCGAGGCTTTGCAGGACACGGCCAAAGACGAGCAAACCCAACACCTCGCCAAACAGATTGGCAAGTCGGTCAACGCGCTGGTGGATATGTTCGACGACTTGCTGGATGTGTCGCGGCTGGATGCCGGCATTATCCAGCCGCGCATGCAGCATTTCGCGCTGAATGATCTGTTCGACCGGCTGTATGTGGACTTCGCGCAACTCGCGCAGGCCAAGGGCTTGTTGCTGGAATTGCCCTACAGCAGCAACCGGGAAATTTGCGGAACCGGTTGCGAGGCGGTGGTGTATAGCGACCCCTTTCTGCTGGAACGCATGCTGCGTAATCTGATCTCCAACGCCATTCGTTATACCGACCAGGGGCGCGTGCGTCTGCAATGCAACTGCACCAACGGCCATGTGGAAATCGCGGTGCAGGACACCGGCATTGGCATCCGTCCCGAGGTCATCAAGCAAATATTCGAGGAGTATTACCAGGTCGATAACCCGCACCGTGACCGGCGCAAAGGGTTGGGGCTGGGCTTGGCCATCGTGCGCCGCATGGAAGAATTGCTGGGCTACCACATCAAGGTGGAATCCGAGCCGGGCAAAGGTTCAACCTTCAGTTTCAGCGTGAAAAGAGGCGACCCGGACGTGTTGGCGCGCCCGTTCGTCATCACGCAGACCCGCTATGACGTGGCCGGCAAGGTGGTCGCGCTGGTCGAGGACGATCAGGACATCCGCGAATTCACCTCCGAGATGATGCAGGGGTGGGGTTGCCGCGTGTATGCGGAAGCGACCGGAGCGGAGATGTTGCGCACGCTGGACATTGCCGCCGTGCGCCCGGATCTGCTGGTGTGCGATTACCGTCTGCCGAACAACCAGACGGCGTTGAGCGTGATGAAACAAATGCGCGAGTTTTGGGGCGACCTGCCGATATTGGTGGTCACCGGCGACACCGGCCCGGAGACATTGCAGGCGATCCAGAAAAGCGGGGCGAGCGTGTTGCACAAACCCATCGCGCCGATGCGTTTGCGTTCCGCAATGTTCCTGGTCATGCAGGGCACGGTGGCGAGCGAGTAGTGAATGATATGATGGCCGCCTCTAAAAATTCAAAATTCTAAGCAAGACAAGACGCGAACAAAAAATTGCGACGCAGCATATGTTGGATATGTAAGGAGTAATTTTTTGTGAGCAACGCAGTATTGCGACAAAACGAAGTTTCAGTGAAGACTAACCT
>JAGVNQ010000333.1 GCA_020053195.1 Sideroxydans sp. | reverse complement strand
GGCCAAGCATGCCGAGATCGCGCTGGGGCTTTTGCCCGGCGAAGGTTTTATCTCGGGCGGCGAGACCACGGTCACGGTGCGCGGCAACGGCATGGGCGGACGCAACCAGGAACTGGCGCTGGCGTTCGCGCTGGAAATCGAGGGCATGGCTGGCGTGGAGCTGCTGTCTGCGGGCACCGACGGCAGCGACGGGCCGAATGATGCCGCCGGCGCGCTGGTGGATGGCGACACTGCCGCAAATGCGCGCAGTCTGGGACTGGAACCCATACGCTTTCTGGACAACAACGATTCCTACCATTTCTTTCAGCAATACGATGCCGCCTTTGGCACACGCAGCCATCTCATCACCGGACCGACCGGTACCAACGTGACGGATATTCAGATTGTGATTTTGAGCAAGGAAGAAGTGGTTTGAAATAGCAAACATCATGGGAAGGCGCGCCAATAGGCGATCTACGTGATGCGATGGCTGAAGATGCCCGTATTTATTGGCTTGCGGGCAAGGTGGGTTTTTAAATTTTGAATTTCTACCTGATTTACCACGAAGTTCGGCATTCCTTAACCTCTGAACCTACGCTTTTGTAGGTCGGGATTTATCCCGACGATTTTTTCAAGCCGTTAACAGCGTCGGGATAAATCCCGACCTACGAAAATCAGCTCGGTTTATTGAATTCAATTCGGACGAACATTGATCGGCTGCGCCTGACTTGAATTTCAGATAAAAAAAGCGCACCCTAACCAGACTAAATCACGAGGTTATTCAGCAATGAAAACCGCTACTTTTAGGGCTGAAGTGCAAGCGCAACTTGAGGGCATCGGGCAGGCCGACATCGTTGTCGGTATTCCCAGCTATAACAACGCGCACACTATCGGCCATGTGGTGCGCGCGGTTCAGGCCGGTCTGGGCAAGTATTTTCCCGAGCGCAAAGCGGTGATCGTCAATTCGGATGGCGGTTCCAGCGACGGCACGATGGACATTGTGCATGCCTCTGCCATCGCCGATTTCAACGCCATTTTGCTGCATCACCGCATCGAGCCGGTGGCCAAAATTGCGCTGCCGTATTCGGGCATCCCCGGCAAAGGCAGCGCTTTTCGCACCATCTTTGAAATCGCCGGAATTTTGGATGCCAAAGCCTGCGCGGTCGTCGATTCCGATTTGCGCAGCATCACGCCGGAATGGATAGAGCTGCTGGTCAAGCCGGTGTTGGCGGGCGGTTTCGATTACGTGGCACCGCTTTATCACCGCCATAAATTTGACGGCACCATCACCAACAGTATCGTGTATCCGCTGACCCGTGCGCTGTACGGCAAGCGCGTACGCCAGCCCATAGGCGGCGATTTCGGTTTTTCCGGCGCGCTCGCGCAATATTATCTGACCAAGGATGTGTGGGACTCCGATGTCGCGCGCTTCGGCATCGACATCTGGATGACCACGACCGCCATCGCCAGCAGTTTCAAAGTCACCCAATCGTTCCTCGGTGCCAAGATTCACGATGCCAAGGACCCCGGCACCGATCTGGGCAATATGCTTTACCAAGTGGTCAGCGCCACCTTCGCGCTGATGGAAAATTATGCCGACATCTGGCAGCCGGTGCACGGCTCTGAGCCGGTGCCCGCTTTCGGTTTTGAATACAGCGTCGGGCTTGAGCCGGTTAACGTCAACACCGCCCGCATGTTGCACACTTTCCGCGAAGGCATCAGAAACCTGAGCGGAATATGGCGCGAAATTTTGGGCGCGGGCGATTTGGATGAGGTGGTCAGAGTGGGCGCGCTGCCTGATAACGATTTTTATTTTCCTCCGGGTCTGTGGACGCGGGTGATATACGACTACGCGCTGGCTTTTCATCACAAAACAATGCCCGCAGAGCACCTGATTAAATCCATGATGCCGCTGTATGTCGGCAAAACTGCCTCGTTTATTCTGGCGGCAAAAGACATGGGGCAGCAGCAGGCGGAAGCGGAAATCGAAATACTGTGTATGGAGTTTGAGAACAACAAGGATTATTTGACCCGCAACTGGAAATAATTAATCGGAGGTGCGTGATGGAAAACTTTTTCAATCTGATTCTGGAGCCGTTGGATCAACTGTTCATGAGGTTCAAAATGTTCGTGCCGAATTTTCTGGCCATGCTGGTGATCCTGCTGCTCGGCTATGTTCTGGCCTACCTGATCAAGCGTTTCCTCGTGAAATTCCTGACCGCGATCAAATTTGATAGCTGGTCGGACCGCATGGGCTTCACCAAACTCATGCGTCATGGAAATTTGTGGGGCAAACCTTCCATGCTGCTCGGCAATATCGTGTTCTGGGTGTTGCTGTTCCTGACGCTGATGAGCGGTCTGAGCGCGTTGCAGATCGCGGTGATTGATGCGCTGGTGAGCCAGTTTTTCAGCTATATCCCGCGCATCTTTTCCGCCGCCATCATCATGATCGTCGGTTTCGTGTTCTCCCGCTTCATCAGCCGCGCCGTGCTGATCGCCGCCGCCAACAGCGGCTTTCATTACGCCAAGCTGCTGGCCGATGCGGTCAGCACCCTGCTGCTGGTGCTGATCGTGGCCATGGTCATGGAACAACTGCAAATCGCGCCCGTCATCGTGCTGGCAGCGTTCTCCATCATCTTCGGCGGCATCGTCAGCGCGCTGGTCATCGCGTTCGGGGTGGGCGGCATCCACGCGGCGAGACGGATCATCGAAAAAGATGTGCTGGACAAAGACAAGGAAGAAACCAAAGACGAGATCGAACACATTTAACCAAAATGCGTAATTGAGCCACGGATGAAACACGGATAAAACTGAAATCAGCAGTCTGGTTTGTAGGTGCGAATAAATTCGCACCTGCAACACTGGTGTAATTCGAGGAATCTTCATCTGCGATTTTTGGATGAATAACACCTTATCCGGCAAGTCCATCCTATCATTCAGGTGGGTAGCATTTCTTGCGTGACGCACGGTTTTATCAGTGGTTATCCGTGTTTATCCGTGGCTGACTGAGGTATTAATGTTTAACGGAGGATTCCACCATGACTGATTTTTACCAGACCGGAGTTATCACCACGCTGCACCAGCTCGGCATCTCTTCGTTGGAGCGACTGGAATCCGAACTGTACGGCTTCGGCAAAGTCAGGCCGATCGCGCTGGTGCTGCCCGCGCTGTATTCGGAATTTGAAGGCCCGGCCATGCCCGGCATCATCAAGGAATTGTCCAAGGTAAAGTATCTGAACGAAATCGTGTTGGCGCTCGACAGCGCCTCGGAAAGCCAGTTCCAGCACGTGCGCGAACTCATGGCCCCCATCCCCACCGAAGTCAAAATCATCCATAACAAAGGCAAGCGCATCACCGAAGTGTATGAAACGCTGGCGCGCAACGGCATCGAGGTGGGCGCGCAGGGCAAGGGGCGCTCGGTGTGGATGATGTACGGCTACGTGCTGGCGCGCGGCCGCTCGGATGTGATCGCGCTGCACGATTGCGACATCGTCACCTACAACCGCGAACTGCTGGCCAGATTGTGTTACCCGGTGGCCAACCCGAACTTGGATTACGTGTTCTGCAAAGGTTTCTACAGCCGGATATCCCATAAAATGAACGGACGCGTGACGCGCCTGCTGGTGACACCGCTGGTGCGCTCGTTGCAGAAACTGGTCGGCCCGCACGATTTTCTCGCCTTCCTCGACAGCTTCCGCTACGCCCTCTCCGGCGAATTTTGCATGACCACCGATCTGGCGCGCGTCAACCGCATTCCGTGGGACTGGGGGCTGGAAGTCGGCACGCTGGCCGAAGTCCACCGCAACTATTCGCCGCGCCGTGTGTGCCAAGTGGACATCGCCACCACCTACGAACACAAACACCAAATTCTTTCCCCTGACGACGCGAGCAAAGGATTGATGAAAATGGCGGTCGATATTTGCAAATCCGTATTCAGAACCCTGGCCTCCGAAGGTGTCGTGTTCTCCGACGGCCTGTTCAAATCGCTGCTGGTCACCTACCTGCGCCATGCGGAAGATACCATCATGAAATACGAGGCCGACGCGACCATCAACGGTCTGGATTTTGACCGGCACGAAGAAGCCAAAGCCGTCGAGACCTTCACCCGCGCCATCGCCATGGCCGCCCAGGCGTACACCGAAAACCCCATGAGCACACCGCTCATCCCCAACTGGAACCGCGTCGTCGCGGCTATCCCGGATATTTTGGAGATGCTGAAGATGGCAGTGGAGGAAGATAACAAGTGAACTTGCCTTACGGAATTCTGTCGAGTTGGTGCAGGTTGTTTATTGCTTTGGTGAGTTGCGGATCGAGTTGCAGCGCAATGTTGAATTCCCTTCTGGCCTCCTCGTTGCGGTGGGCGAGCAAGTAGGCGCAGCCGAGGTTGTTGTGTACGCGCGCTTTGTGCGGTGATTTTTGTACGGTGTCTTGCCATAGCGCGATTTCGTTGGCATAGGTTTGGTTGCGCAGTACCGTCAAACTTGTGAAAGCAAGTACAAGTGCCGCAACGACCATGCTCAAAATTCTGCGATCCAGCCACAACGTTAGTTCAATCACGAACGCGATCAGCAACGGCCATGCGGCCAGATAGAGTTGGCGTTCGTTGGCGATGTCGATGCGCGGCAGCAATAAATATAGCGGAATCAAATGCAGGATGAGCCAAACCAGTGCGAAGCTGATCCACGGGCGTTTGCGCCAGCACAGCAGCAGCGACACGCACAGCGCGATGAAGAAGACAAACGGCCACAGCGCGTCGGGGAAGTGTTTCAGCAGCGGCAGGTCGGGGTCGATGTTGAGCCACAACGGCAGCGCCCATTGCCGCATCAGCCAAGCGAAGGCGGCGAGTTGGGTGGCGGTGTTTCCTTGCATGTCGTTGAATGAAACGCTGCGTTGCATTTGCGAAACGTAGCTGTCGCTGAACAAAAATACGATCACAGCGGCGAGCAACACGCCCCAGCTTGGCCACATTTGTTTGAGCGAAATTTTCCAGCGCCCGCCACAACAAACTTCCCATACCAATAACGCCAGCGGCAAGGTCACCGCTGTTTCTTTTACGGAGAGCGCCAGCACGAACAACAGCGGCGTGGCGATATACAGCAGCATCTTGTTTTGTTGCGTGCGTCCGCTCACGTAACACAGTAACGCGGCCAAATAAAACAGCGCCATGAGCGAAGCGGAGCGCCCGCAGATGTAAGTCACCGCTTCGGTGTGGATGGGGTGTACCGCGAACAGCAGCGCGGTGAACAGCGGCACGGATTGCAACTTGGCCTGTTGCCATTGTTGCGATACAAATTCCTGCGTCAGGCGATACACCAGAAAACAGTTGATGAGATGAATCACTAGATTGGTCAGGTGAAAACCGATCACGCCCGCGCCCAGTGTCCAGTTCAGGGTGTAAGTGAATTTGAGCAGCGGGCGGATGCCGTTGGTTAGATGAGTGAACCAGTTAAACCAGCTATGCACTCGCGTTTCGTTGACGATGACGTTGTAGTCGTCGAATTGAAAATCGCCAGTGAGCGCGTTGGCGTAGGCGAGACACACGGCCAGCGTGAGCCACAGCACTGGTTTAATGTCCGGCTCGTGCATGGTCAACAAAAATAATTAGCCACGGATGAGCACGGATTGCCACGGATGAAACCATGCCTTTGATAATCCGTGTTCATTTGTGTGTATCCGTGGCTGATTTTGTTTTTTCAAATTTAAATGCTGCATCCAGCATTTCCACCGCATCCCACCAGCGGTTTTTGCCGCGCAGCATCACCAGCAACACGCGCTGGTCGCTGCGTTTGGCGTAGGCGATCAGGCATTTTCCGGCGTTGGGCGTGTGGCCGCTTTTCAGGCCGAACGCGCCGACATAACGTCCGATCAGTTCGTTTTTGTTTTCAAATTGAAAGCTGCGCGCACCATCAATCGTGCTGATGCGCGCGGCGATTTGTCCGGTGAATTTCAACAGTGCCGGATGTTTGAGCACTTCATGTGCCAGCTGCGCCAGATCGGACGCGCTGGAAAAATGATCCGGCGCGTCGTGGCCGCAGGCGTTGGAAAAATGCGTGTCGGACATGCCCAGTTCTTTGGCGCGGCGATTCATCATTTGCACGAAGCGGGTTTGATCTCCCCCAACAAAATCGGCCAGCGCGCGGCAGCCATCGTTGGCCGAGGCGATTAACGTGGCGGCCAGCAAATCTTCGCTCTGAAAAATTTCGCCCGCTTTGAGGCCGAGACGCGAGCCAGTCTCGCGCGCGGCGGCACGGCTAACGGTGATTGGTGATCCGGTGATATTCAGTTCGCTCACCAGCAACGCGGTCATCAGCTTGGTCAAGCTGGCGGGTGGCAGACGCTGATGGGCTTGTTTTTCCCAGAGTACCGCGCCATTGCTCTCGACCAAATACGCCGTGGCAACTTTTGGAAAAGCATCGGGGTGTGCTGCTGCCGCAAGCGCCTGGCAGAACAGCAACACCCCGAGTAAATATTTCATTAAATCCTCAAAATCATCTGTCATTCCCGCGCAGGCGGGAATCCAGCGGGTTTATTCAATAAGCCTTTTGGTTCAGTCCTTGCTGCGCAAGGAAATATTCTTTTGACTGGATTCCCGCTTTCGCGGGAATGACCCGGCCAATCAGAACCCGAACATGCCTTTTAATTTTTTCGCATTGTCGAGCGCGTTGCCGACCGGGTTATCGGTCACGGCACCTGCCGAGCGCGCGCTGCTGGTGAAGCTGCGACCGGATTCAAATGCCTGGGCTTCTGCCGGGCAATAATCTTCCAGTTCCTGATAATTGCCGCTATCGACTTTGGTGCAAACCGCTTTGGTGGCCGCCGCCATATCAATGCCGCAAACCTTGGCGATGGAAACGTCGGAGGTGTCGTCATGTTTGGCCAGCTTGGTATAAACCCCGGTATTCTTTTTCATGTCCTTGGCGATCATTTTGCAGGCGAATTTTTCCTTGCCGGGACAAGCGGCGTTGGCCCCGAAGAATCGGTTGGAAATCAATTCGGTGGTCTCGTAGTTGGACACCTCGCATTGCTCGGCCATCTCGCTCGCCATCTGCGATTTCGCCATACCCATCATGTCGTTTATGTTTTCCATGCCCTTGATGGTCGCCACCGGCGCAGCCGAAGAGTCGCACGCGGTGCCGATGCGCTTGCCGCTGAACCTCGCGGTCATATTGATGACCTCTCCGTCGGACTTTCCCGACATTTTGGTCACGCCCCGGTAACTATTGGATTTGTGCGTAACCTCGCCCGAGCCGGTCATCACGTCGCCGTTTTTGTCGCAGCGCATCTTCCATGTGGTTTTATTGCCCGACGTTTTCAGGTTGGTGACTTTGCAGTCGTCATCCTGTTGCATCATCTGCCGGGGATCTTTTTCCGCGCCCTTGGCGAGGCAGAGGGTCATCGTCGAATCCCCCATTCCGGCGGGCATGCCGGGCATCTCCGTTTTGGTGGTGACTTCCCACTGCTCGCCGTTTGCGGCATACGCACTAGAAAATATGAAACCGGTTGCCACAGCCAGTCCCGCGATCAGATGCTTGTTCATATTGCCTCCCTCAAATTGAACTGCGTTGAACGGTAATCCCCTTATAACGGTTGGATTTTTGACCTTCCACTTGCTTCCGTCAAGCAAAGACTGATGCGGGATGGTATTTGGTGGTACGAGGGCGAATTGGAATAAGCCACTTGATGGCAAGCCAATAGATTCGGGCATCTACATCAAGCGCATGTCGTAGATCGCCTATTGGCGGGCGTTGCGAATGAGGTGGCTATGTTATTTCAGGTTTTTCAGCAGCGCATCCAGATCGACGGTGATTTCGTGACTCGGATTGCCGGGCTGTGTTTCCTTGAAGTTGCCGGTTCCCGGCCCGGCGGCGGGGATGTCGAAGTTGATGTCCGCAACTTTAATGCTTGGGTCCGGCATTTCAAAACTGATGTCGGGGGCGTGTTCTTGGCCGGAGGGCAGTTCGAATTCGAGATCCAGCGGGGTTGCCGCTTTTGCGGCGGGGACTTTGGAGGTGGTTTCGCCGGCGTTGAGCGGCTTCTTGCGGTCGAAAGCGCGCTCCAGCACTTGGATGGCCTGCATGGTGGGCTCGTCTGGATTGCGCTTCATGAGGTCTTGCGCGGCGCGTTCAAATTCCTGTTTTTTCCCCGAGGACGAATAGATGGTCAGCAGCAGCAATCTCGCCTCGGTTTTGTCCGGGAATTTCTGAATGATCTCTTCCAGAATCACGGAAGCTTTGTCGGGATGTCCGTGGATGTTGTAAAGCTCTGCTTCTTCCAGTAGCAAATCCGCTTCGGATATTTCCGGTTTCGGTTCCTGGATGTAAGTGCCCGCCGAAGTGGTTACCGGTTT
>JAGVNQ010000082.1 GCA_020053195.1 Sideroxydans sp. | reverse complement strand
GCCGCATCGTGCCGCCCGCCGCCGGAGCGCCGCTGCCCACGCTGATCGCGCGTTGCAAATCGACCGGTGCGGACAATTTGAGCAGCCGGTACAGATTGGTCAAATTTTGCCGGAACAAGGTGTCGAACGAGGATACGCTTTGCGCCGAGTTGTAATCGCCGAACCACCAGAACCAGTCCGAGCCTTCGCAGTCGGCCAGTTGCTCGGTGGCCAGCCGCATTTCTTCCTCGTTCAAGCGCCCGCTGTTGATGACGATGTCGTAGCTGCGTTTGGCTTCGCACAACAAATCCCAGCCCCGGTTTTTGTCGGGAGAGCCTATCCAGGTGCTGAACGTGCCGTACACCCAGCTTCCCGCCACCAGTTGCTTCAATTTTCCCGCTACATATTTCTCGCTGCCCGCTTCGATTTCTCCCACGCATTCGTCGAACGTGGTGGTGCGGATGAACGGGTGGTTTTCCAGCTTGGCGTACAGCTCGGACAAAAAGTAGTAACCGTTGTACGGGTAGTATTCCCAGGCGTTTTCGCCGTCCAGAATCACACTCACCACCGGCTCGTGTTCGCCGTGCGCGTGGCGGTGTATTTCTTCCAACTGATGCACGAAATCCGCCGCCGCGTCGTCGCCTTTCCACTTGGCGTATTCGAAGCCGATGCGGTCCGACAAATGGTCGTCGCGGAAGAAGCAATACACCGGCTTGGGCACGTTCTCCAGCAGATAGGGCTTGTACAAATAGGCGGTTTTGTCCGGCAGCGGGTGGTTGTGCATTTCGCGCTGCAAGCTGTGCGCCAGCACCGCCTGCCCGGTCGCCGTCCAGCGGCAGCCGAACTCACCCAGCAATTTCAAAGTCGGGCGCGACACGCTGCCCTCGGAAGGCCACATGCCTTTGGGAGCAATGCCGAAATTCTTGCGGTGACTTTCCACCGCTTTGGTCAGATGCGACTGCGCGCGGCGCAGTCCGCCGGGGTAATAACCCGCCTGCGGGATTGGCGCGCCGGGTTCGCTTTCGTGCGCCGCGCTGAAGTCCAGCAACAGCGGCAGAATGGGGTGATTGTAGGGCGTGGTGGAAAGCTCAACTTGGCCGGATTCCGCCAGCTTGCGAAAACGCGGGATGATGCCGCCTATCAGTTCGCCGATTAGATTGAATAATTCCAAACGTTCTTCGTAGGTGAACTGGCTGCCTTTGGCCATCAGGCGCGCGATGACTTCGCTGCTGCGTCGCACGCTTTCGCCCATCCACACAAGGTGATACCACACCAGCAAATCGGCCAGATATTGCCCGGACAGATAAGTGACCGTTTCGCGCCCGCGCCCTTCCATCATTTTTTGCAAATCGAACAAGTGCTGGTAGGCGCGGTACGGTTGCAGCATCTTGGTGTGGTTGCTCTTGAAACAACTGTCCAGCACATGCAGCCGCTCTTCGTCGTCCAGCACATCGAGCTGGTCGTGGCACAACATCTTGAGCAACACATCGTGTATCTGCCCCGACTTGAACTGCTGCTCGTAATCGAGCAACTGCTCCACCAGAATCGGCACAAAATTCACCACCGCTTTGGCCTGCGGATGTTGTTCCAGATGGAAAGCCATGTCGGTGTAATCCTTCATGGCGTGCAGATACGTCCACGGCAAAACATATTCGCCCGTGGCGTAATTGCGGTAATCCGGCTGGTGCATGTGCCAACACAAGATCAGATTCAGTTTCTTGTCTTTTTTGGCGCTGCTGGTGGTGGGCATAAATTGTTCCGGTATTTTTAAAAAACCTTAAAACCTCAGTTCAGCCCGCAGATTACGCAGATTCACGCAGATTATCTTTTGTTTAATCGGCGTGAATCTGTGTAATCTGCGGGCAAAGGTTTTTCCTGTCGTTAACGCACGTAATGGATGGACTGCCCCAGCATGTCCGGGGTCACCAGCGTGATGCCGCCTTTGGATACATGGAAATGTTTGGCATCTTCCTCGCGGTTGAAACCGATTTCCATATCGTCGGGAATCTCGCATTTGTTATCCAGCACCACTTTGTGCAGTTTGACGCGTTCGCCGATGCGGCAGCCGGACAAAATCACCGAGTCGGTGATTTCGCCGTAGCCCCCCACTCGAATGTCGGAAAACAGCACCGAATGATGCACTCGTGAACCGCTGATAATGCAGCCGCCGGAAACCATGGAGTCGATCGCCACGCCGCGCCGGTTGTCGTCGTTGAACACGAACTTGGCAGGCGGCAACTGTTCCTGATAGGTCCAGATCGGCCAGCTCTTGTCGTACAGATCCAGATCGGGCACTACGTTCACCATTTCCATATTGGCTTCCCAATACGCGTCAATGGTTCCCACATCGCGCCAATAGGCGTGACCTTCATCCGACATACCAACGCAGCTTTTTTCGAAGCGGTGCGCATACACGCGGTAACGGTCGATCAGGTAGGGAATGATGTCATGGCCGAAATCGTGGGTGGAAGCTTTGGTGTCGGCATCGCGCACCAGTTGCTCGTACAAAAAGCGGGCGTTGAACACGTAGATGCCCATGCTGGCCAGCGCGCGCCCCGGCTTGCCGGGAACCTCGGTCGGATTGGCCGGTTTTTCGGCAAATTTTGCGACGCGGTCTTCGTCGTTCACCGTCATCACGCCGAAGGCGCTGGCTTCTTCCAGCGGCACTTCGATGCAGCCCACGGTCATGTCCGCTTCGCTGCGCACATGCGCGGCCAGCATTTCGCCGTAGTCCATTTTGTAAATATGGTCGCCCGCCAGGATGACGATGTATTCCGGGTTGTAGCTGCGCAGGATGTCGATATTCTGGAACACCGCGTCTGCCGTGCCGCGATACCACTCTTCCTGGATGCGCTGCTGCGCGGGCAACAGGGCGATGAACTCGTTGAATTCACCGCGCAGGAAACCCCAACCCTTCTGGATGTGCTCGATCAGCGTGTGCGCTTTGTATTGGGTGACCACGCCCACGCGGCGGATGCCGGAGTTGATGCAGTTGGACAAGGGAAAGTCGATGATGCGAAATTTTCCGCCGAACTGCACCGCCGGTTTGGCGTTCCAGTCGGTCAAATTATGCAGCCTGCTGCCCCTGCCCCCGGCCAATACCAGCGCCACGGTGTTTTTGGTCAGCGCGCTGATGAAACGTGGTGAATGCATGTCCTGTGCCATGGTGTCTCCCTGATTTTTGTTTACGTTATATTCGCAGCCGTTTTGCTCAAAATCGTTTGGTAAAGCTCGATATACAGTTGCGCGCTGTGTTTCCAGCCCACATCATGACGCATGCCGTTGAGCTGGATGCGCCGGAACAATTCCTTGTCGCGGTAACACTCTATCGCCCATTTGATGGTGCGCTGCAACGAGAGCGCGCTGGAGTCGTCGAACACGAAACCCGTGCCTTCCGCCACATTGGCATTGATGACCGAATCCGCCAGGCCGCCGGTGCGGCGCACCACGGGCGGCGTACCATAGCGCATGCCGTACATCTGGTTCAGCCCGCACGGCTCGAAACGCGACGGCATCAGAAATATATCCGCGCCCGCCATGATCTGATGCGACAGCGCTTCATTGAAGCCGATAGTAACCGAGACACGCTTGGCGTAACGCTGCGCCAACTGCTGGTAGCGCCGCTCCAGCTCGGCATCGCCGCTGCCCAGCACCACCAGTTGCGCCCCGCCCTCCATCAGCGCAGGCAGACATTCGAGCAACATATCCAGGCCCTTCTGGTGGGTCAATCGGCTAACCACGCCCAGCAACGGCGCGTGTTCATTCACTTCCAGCCCGAGACGCTGTTGCAGCGCCAGCTTGCCTTTGGTCTTGAGCGACAAATCGTTTTCGTCGTAACGCACTTCCAGATGTTTGTCGGTCAGCGGATTCCATTCATTTTCATCAATGCCGTTCAGGATGCCGCTGACATGCGCGCGGCGCGCGGTAAGCAGCCCCTGCATACCGTAACCCATTTCGGTGGATTGAATTTCGCGCGCATAGGTCGGGCTGACGGTCACGATGTGATCCGCGTAATGCAAGCCCGATTTGAGGAAAGATAAATTGCCGTGAAACTCGACCCCGTGCATGTCGAACACCTGCTGCGGCAGATTCAGCGGCTTTAGCCAATCGCGGTCGAAGTTGCCCTGAAACGCGATGTTGTGGACGGTCATCAAACTTTTAGCGTGCGCGCCTTTGTCCAGGTGCAAATAGGCGGGGACGAGGCCGGTCTGCCAGTCGTTGCAATGCACCAACTCGGCCTGCCAATCCACGGGTGAAGCAGCACTGCCCAACATGGCGGCGACTTTGGACAACATGCCGAAACGCATGGCGTTATCCGGCCAATCACCGCCCAAATGATATTGGTATGGTCCGGCCACGCGGCAAAAATATTCCGGCGCATCCAGCACATACACCGGTACTGCCGTGCCCGGCATGCTGGCGCTCAACAAGCGCACTTCGGACTGCCCCGGAAACACGGCAAACGTGGCGACGGTTTTTTTTTCGCTCAAGCTGTCCAGCACCGTGCTATAGCCCGGGATTAACAGGCGCACATCCTGCCCCAGTTCCTGCAAGGCGGCGGGCAGCGAGGCGCTGACATCGGCCAGCCCGCCGGTTTTGATGAGCGGATGCACTTCGGAAGTGGCGAACAGGATGCGCGTCATGCTTTCAACTGAAGCGATTTGTAATAATTGATGAGGCCGTTGGTGGAAGCATCGTGTGCATCAACCGGCAAATCATTGCGCAACTCCGGCTGGATATGCCCGGCCAATTGCTTGCCCAGCTCGACTCCCCATTGGTCATAGGAGTTGATATTCCAGATGATGCCCTGCACGAATATCTTGTGTTCATATAGCGCGATGAGCCTGCCCAGCGTGCGCGGTGTTAGTTTGTCGAACAGAATGGAATTGGTCGGCTTGTTGCCTTCAAATACCTTGTGCGGCAACAGCGTTTCAATCGCGCTTGTCTCCATTTCGCCGGCATCCAGCTCGGCGCGCGCCTCGGCTTTGGTCTTGCCTTTCATCAGCGCTTCGGTCTGCGCAAAAAAATTGGAAAGCAATGTCAGATGATGTTCGCCCAAGGCATGAAAGCTGCGCGCCGGAGCGATGAAGTCGGCCGGAATCATCTGCGTGCCCTGATGAATCAACTGGTAATACGCGTGCTGGCCGTTGGTGCCCGTGCCGCCCCACAACACCGGACCGGTGGCGTAATCCACGACATGGCCTTGCCTGTCCACACGCTTGCCGTTGCTTTCCATATCGGCTTGCTGGAAGTAGTCGGTGAAAAAATCAAGCGACTGATCGTAGGGCAACATGGCGATGGTCGCCGCATCGAAAAAATTGCGATACCAGATACCGAGCAGCGCCAGAATCACCGGCATGTTCTGCTCCAGCGGCGCGCTGCGGAAATGCACATCCATGTCAGCGCCGCCGCGCAACAACTCCTCGAATTGATCCATGCCGACATACAGGGCGATGGACAAACCGATGGCCGACCACAAGGAATAACGCCCACCCACCCAATCGGAAAAACCGAACATGTTTGACACGTCGATACCGAACGCCGCCACCTTTTTCGCGTTGGAAGAAATCGCCACGAAATGTTTGGCCACATGTTGCGCATCGCCCGCGTATTGCAAAAACCAGTCGCGCGCCGAACGCGCATTCATCAGCGTTTCCTGCGTGGTGAAGGTCTTGGAAGCCACGATGAATAAAGTGGTTTCAGGATCGAGCAGAGCCAGCTTGTTCGCCATATCGGCACTGTCCACATTGGAAACAAAATGCGCGCGCAACTGCGGGCTGGCAAACGGCTGCAAAGCCTGGCACACCATCAACGGCCCCAAGTAAGAACCGCCGATACCGATATTCACCACATCGGTGATGACCTTGCCGGAATAGCCGCGCCATTCGCCGCTGCGCACACTGTCGGAAAAAACGCGCATTTTGGCCAGCACGCCGCGCACTTCCGGCAGCACATCAACGCCATCTACCAGAATGGGCGCATGCGCCGGATCAATTGCCGCGCGCAAGGCACAATGCAACACGGCGCGCTGTTCGGTGAAATTGATTTTATCGCCTGCAAACATGCGCTCGCGCCAGTCTTCCACCTTGCCCTGACGCGCCAAGGTGAACAACAAAGGCATCGTGTCGCGGGTGATTAAATTCTTGGAATAGTCGAGCAGCAAATCGTCCAGACGCAGGGAAAAACGCGCGAACCGCTGCGGGTCGGCAACGAAGGCATCACGCAGCGAAAACTGCGTGAAAGACTGACGATGATTTTGCAGGGCTTGCCATGCCGGAGATTGCGTTAATTGAGACATATCAAAACCTATCTAACCCTGCTTGCACAAAAATATTAGCCACGGATTAACACGGATGTTCACGGATAAAAACCAAATTGTCGAAGCTTGTCTTATCTGTGTTTATCCGTGTGTATCCGTGGCTGAACTGCTTTTCGAACCGGATCAGCGCATCCGCTCCAGCACGATTCCCGCCAGCGGCGGCAAGGTCACTTCGATGGATTGCCGCTCGCCGTTCCACGTGATATCGGTCGAATATAAACCAAAACCGTTACCCATATTCGTGCCGCCGTAATAATGCGAATCGCTGTTGAATATTTCGCGGTAACCGCCTGCGTGCGGCACGCCCAAACGGTAAGCCACGCGCGGCACGGGAGTGAAGTTGAGCAGCACGATCACGGAAGAACCGTCGCGCGCCGTCCGGCGGTAGGCCAGCACCGATTGATCGGCATTCTCGCAATCCATCCAGGAAAAACCTTCGTGCGAAAAATCCAGTTCGTGCAAGGGCTTAACATCGCGGTAGAGCAGATTGACATCGCGCAGCAAGGCCTTGACCCCGCTGTGCTCGCCGCGCCCCAGCAGATACCAGTCGATTTCCGCGCCCACTTGCCACTCGCGCCCCTGCGCGATTTCGTTGCCCATGAAGTTCAATTTCTTGCCGGGGGATGTCATCTGGTAAGTGAACAACAAACGCAGGTTGGCAAATTTCTGCCAGCCGTCGCCCGGCAT
>JAGVNQ010000252.1 GCA_020053195.1 Sideroxydans sp. | reverse complement strand
CCCCTCTCCCGCTGGCGGGAGAGGGGCTGGGGGAGAGGGTGCGTTTCTTCGCCGCCACCTCCCTCGAACAAGAAGCCCGTGCCGCCGCCATGCAAGTGCGCCTGTGGCTACAAGCAGGCAAGCGCGACATCGCCATCGTGGCGCAAGACCGTGTGGTGGCGCGGCGTATGCGCGCGCTGCTGGAACGCGCCGAGGTATTGGTGACGGACGAGACCGGCTGGACCTTCGCCACGCTGTCGGTGAGCACGGTGCTGGATCGCTGGCTCTCCGCGCTGCAAAGCGATTTCTATCATCACGATTTGCTCGACCTATTGAAATCGCCGTTCATCTTTGCCGATATGGCGGCGGGTGAGCGCAAGTCGGTGGTGTATCAACTGGAACAACTGATGCGCAAACACGGCGTGGTGGCGGGGCTGGAAAAATTCAGCGCGCTGGCCGAACATGAAATCGTGTTGCATCAACCGTTGGCGCGGCTGCGTCAGGCGGCTGCGTTATTGGAACAGGGCAAGAAAAAAACTTTATCCGAGTGGCTGCAAGCGTTGCGCGAAAGTTTGGATGTGTTGGGAATCGACAAAGGGCTGCAGCAGGACGATGCGGGACAACAATTGTTGCGCGCGCTGGAAACATGGCAACAGGAATTGGCCAACGACCAAGGCCGTTACCGCTTTCACGAATGGCGGCGCTGGTTGGCGCAGCAACTGGACACGGAAACTTTCCGCGATAGCAGTATAGATAGCCCGGTGCGTTTCACCCACCTCGCCGCCACGCGCTGGCGCGCTTTCGATGCGGTGTTGCTGCTAGGCTGCGATGCCGATCATCTGCCCAGCGTGGCGGACGGTGGGCGCTGGTTCAACGATGCGGTGCGCGCCAGTTTGAATCTGCCCACGCAAAGCATGAATGCGGCGCGTCAGCGCGACGACTTGCTGGCGCTGTTGGCGCTGAATGATTGCGTGCTGGTCACTTGGCAGAAAGACAAAAATGGCGAGCAGGGATTGCTCAGTCCGTTGCTGCAAATATTGCGCGACGAACACGAGCAGGCTGATGGCGATGACTGTTCAGAAAATGGTTTACACGCTTACCTCGAAGTAGAAGAAGTGCATGCGCTCAATATGGCGCAAGCCGCACAACCCGCGCCTTGCGCGGCCAGCGAACTTGTGCCCGCCAGTGTTTCCATCAGCGCCTACAACTCGCTGGTGGCCTGTCCCTACCAGTTTTATGCGCGGCATATTTTGCGTTTGAACGAGCTGGACGAAGTGCAGGAAGGCATCGAGAAGCGCGACTACGGCGAGCGCGTGCATCAGATTTTGCAGCGTTTTCACCAGCAGTTTGCGCTGGTGAGTCAACATCCTGCCGACGCGATGGAAGCCGCGTTGCGCCAGATCAGCGAGGAAGTATTCGCCGATTTGCTACAACAGGATTTCGCCGCGCGTGCGTGGCTGGCGCGCTGGTTTGAATCGCTGCCCGCTTACGTTGAATGGCAACAGCAGAACGAAGCGCAAGGCTGGCGTTACGCCGAATCGGAGCAAGCGTTCGATTGGGATTTGGAAGCCGTGCGCTTGCGCGGACGCATTGACCGCTTGGACGTGCGCGGCGAAGAAAAACTCGTGCTGGATTACAAAACGCAAAGCGATACCGTGCTGCGCAATAAATTAAAAGAACCGGGCGAAGACGTGCAGCTCGCGTGTTACGCCTACGCACACGAAGCCGCCGATGCCGCGTTCGTCAGCATCGAAAACGGCAAAGTAAAACTGGTCGCGCCGAAAGAAGATGTGCCGCTGCTGGCGCAATTGAATGCCGAACGCTTGGTGAATGTGATGGAAGCGATACGTGATGGTGCGGGCTTGCCTGCGAACGGGATTGATGCGGTGTGCGGGTGGTGCGAGATGCGGGGTGTGTGTAGAAAAGGTGAATGGACATGATGAGACTAAAACCATTCACCACAGAGACACAGAGACACAGAGAAAGACAAAACCAGAGAACAAAAAATTCTCATTGTAAGCACGCGTCTGATTGTTTCCACGCCAAACCAGACCAGTTTTTTCTCAAGTCTTTCTCTGTGTCTCTGTGTCTCTGTGGTGGATTTGTTTTCGGGGTTTTTCTATGAATATCGCCCTAGACCCCCATCGCAGCATCGTCGTCGAAGCCTGCGCCGGTAGCGGCAAGACTTGGCTGCTGGTGTCGCGCATCGTGCGTCTGTTACTCGACGGTGCAGCACCTTCGCAGGTTCTCGCCATCACTTTCACGCGCAAAGCTGCGCAGGAAATGCGCGCGCGTTTGCAATTATGGCTGCGCGATCTGGCGATGAAGGACGACGATTACGTGCGCAACTTTTTCGCCGAACGCGGCGTGGAAAATCTGAGCGCGGCGCAATTACAACGCGCGCGCGGTTTGTATAAAGAGGTGTTGCTGGCGCAGCCCGCTATCACTATCAGCACTTTTCACGGCTGGTTTATGCAAGTCATGCAGCGCGCGCCGCTGAACGCCGATGTGATGCAAGCCGCGTCGCTGTTGGAACGCGCGGGCAGCGTGCAGGAAGAGGCGTGGGAAGAATTGCTGGAGCAAATGCGCAAACAGCCGGACAGCGTAGAAGCGCAGCAGATGTTATGGCTGTTCGGTGAATGCGGTTTGTTCAATACGCGCACACTGCTGTTCAACTTTTTGGGCAAACGCGCGGAGTGGTGGGCTTATACCTCTCATCTCCCCTCCCCCGCAGGCGGGGGAGGGGCTGGGGGAGAGGGTGTCGTCCAATTCGCACTCTCCCAATTGCAGCGCGCCCTCGAAGTTGACATGGAATTCGACCCCATCGCCGACTGGGGCGTGTGCGTCAACAGCGAAGAAGAGTTGTTTGCCTTGGCGCATCAGCTCGCATTAAACGGCACGGCCAAGCAACAGGAAAATGCGGGTGTGCTGGAACGGGCGTGGACGGACAACGCGCCGGAAACACGGTTCAATATCGTGTGGCCGCTGTTGTTCACGCAAGCCGACGAACCGCGCAAACTCAAAGCCACCAAGAACCAGAATGAAGCCGTGTTCGCCGGTGTGGTGCGCAACCTGCAAGCCAGTCTGCAAGCCGTGCGCGACGAAGCAAACGAGCAGCGGGCGTATCGCCTGAACGAGGCCGTGCTGCATTGCGGTGTGTCCTTCCTCGAACGTTATCAGGCATTAAAAGCGCAAGCGCAGCAGATGGATTTTTCCGATCTGGAATGGCAACTGTGCCGTCTGCTGCAACAAAGCGAACACGCCGAGACCATGCAATACAAACTCGACAGCCGCTACCGCCACGTGTTGCTGGACGAATTCCAGGACACCAACCCGCTGCAATGGCAAATCCTGCGCGCGTGGTTCGATGCCGCAGTGGCCGTCGATTCACAGCCCACCGTGTTCGTGGTGGGCGATCCCAAACAATCCATCTACCGCTTCCGCCGCGCCGACGCGCGCCTGTTCGGCGTAGCGCGCGAATATCTAAAAGAAAACTTTGCCGCCGCAACGCTGGGCAATAGCTCCACCCGCCGCAATTCACAGCCCGTAGTGGATGCGGTGAACGCCGTGTTCCGCGAACAGCCGGATGGCTTTGAATTCGTTGAACACCAAACGCACCAAACAGAATTGCCCGGCCACGTGCTGGTGTTGCCACTGGCGGTTTCGCCCCCTCTCCCGCAGGCGGGAGAGGGTTGGGGAGAGGGTCTGTCCGAAGCGCTAATCTTGCGCAATCCCCTCACCACCCCACGCGAAGAAGCCGAAGCAGGCGCACGTCAAAGCGAAGCCGAACAATTCGCCACCCAACTAAAAACCATTACCACCGATTGGTCAGTCAACGAAGCAGGCCAAACCCGCCGCGCCACCTACGGCGACATCATGGTGCTGGTGCGCAGCCGCACCCATCTCGCCGTGTATGAAGAAGCCCTGCGCGCGAAACACATCCCCTTCATCAGCTCGCGGCGCGGCGGCCTGCTCGACACACTGGAAGCGGAAGACCTGCAAGCACTGCTGATGTTCCTCATCACCCCCTTCGCCGATCTCGCGCTGGCGCAAGTGCTGCGCACGCCGGTGTTTGCGTGTAGCGATGAAGATTTGATGTACTTGGCACAATCTGCTCCCTCCCCTGACAAGGGGCGGGCTGGGGAGGGGTTTAGCTGGTGGCAACGCCTACAGCGACTGGAAGCGCCATCCCCCAACCTGCAACGCGCCTCCACCCTGTTGAAAAACTGGCTAACCCTCGCCGACAAACTTCCTGTGCATGACCTGCTAGACCGCATCTATTTCGAAGGCGATGTACTCGCGCGTTACAGCGCCGTGCTGCCGCCCGAGATGCGCGGCAAGGTCAGCGCCAACCTGCACGCCTTCATGAAAATGGCGCTCGACATAGATGCCGGACGTTACCCCAGCCTGCCGCGATTTTTGCAAGACCTGCGTGAATTGCGCGACAGCAACGACGACGCGCCGGACGAAGGCAAACTCGGCACGGCGGGTGACGCGGTGCGCATCTACACCGTGCACGAATCGAAAGGGCTGGAAGCGCCCATCGTCTGGCTGCTGGACGCGAACGCGGAGAAAAACAACAAAGACGGCAACGATGTTTTATTGGATTGGCCGACGCACGAAGAACGCCCGCTGCATTTTTCCCTGTACACCGACTTGGCCTCGCGCGGCCAAAAACGCGCACCGCTGTTCGAGCAAGATGCCGCCCAACAAGCCCGCGAAGAAATGAACCTGCTCTACGTCGCCATGACCCGCGCGCAACAAGCGCTCATCGTCAGCGGCAACAGCAAAGGCGAAGACAAAGAGGAAAAGAAAAAAACGCCGTCGTGGTATGACCGCATCGCAGTAGCCGTCATTCCCGCGCAGGCGGGAATCCAGCAAATCGAACAAGCCTCGCGCAGCGAGACAAACCCTTTGTGTGGTCTCGCTACGCGAGAATTTTCAAATCAACTGGATTCCCGCGTGCGCGGGAATGACGAAATCACCAAGGTTGCATTGCCCCCTATCTTACCCACTGGCCAACGCACCACCCGCAACACGACCCAACAACAGCGCGGCATCTGGCTGCACGCGCTGCTGCAACACCTCACCGATCACTCCCCTCTCCCAACCCTCACCCCATGCCCTCTCCCAGAGGGAGAGGGAGTATTAACGGGGCTGGGGGAGAGGGTAAGTATTTCCAAAGCCAACCTCCAACATCGCTTAGCCATCCCATCCGCCGAAATGGAATCCCTCCACCCCCAAGCCCAACACCTGCTGGCAACCCCCCACCTCGCCCGCTTCTTCGACCCGCAACACTACCAAACCGCCCACAACGAACTCCCCTACATCAACGCCCACGGCGAACTGAAACGCATAGACCGCCTGGTGGAATTCGACAGCGAAGTGTGGGTGCTGGATTACAAACTAGGCGACAGCGAAGACACCGCGCGTTACCGTCAACAGATGCAAGAATATCGCGCGGCGATGCAATCGGTGTATGCGGGAAAAACCGTGCGCTGCGCGCTGGTGTTTGCGGATGGGGTGTTGAGCGAGGTGTAGGCTGGCGGTGAGGAATGAACACCAGCGCGGTCAATTTCAAAATATTGGGGTTCGCAAGCTCCCCCCAGCCTACCGCGCTGCTGCAATGCCTCTTCATACGCCGCTGAGCGTTGGCTCTGGTAAATCACAGGCTTATCGCTCACCAAACCGAACGCCGCCAGCGTGCGCAAAATATCCTCCGCTGCACCCGCCACACAGCGCGGTATATCGAGGTCTTCCATGCGCACCAGCCAAGTACCGTGATGATGTTTCGTGTTGAGATAACTGCCGACGGCGGCGATGAGAGAACCGAAGTGCAGCGGGCCAGTGGGGGAGGGGGCGAAACGCCCGCGATAATCGGTTGAAGAGGTCATTCGGTCGTAGGTTGGGTGGAGCGAAGCGTAACCCAACGGAATCTTATGCGGGTAGATGGGTTTCGCTACGCTCCACCCATCCTACGTTGGCTCATCTTGCGACCAGTGGGAATTGCTCGGGGTGTTTGATAGACGCTATGTCCAAATCCACATCCAGTTCCGGCCAATAGAGGTGGTGTGGTTGCGGATGTTCGACATGAAATATTTCTTCGACGGATGCTGATCGAAACCATGGGAACTGACTGAAAGGCACGAACAATTCTTCATCTTCGAGCAACAGCCAGAAACCGTGTGCTGTGATGCCGGAGACTTCAGTTTGGGAAATGATGCTGCCAGCCATCGCGGATTTCCTTTTCGTGTAAGCGAACCATTGCTTCGACTTCGTTCAGGTTTACATGCGGTGCAATGCCCGTTGGTTATTGCGCCCTTTGCTTGCTAGCTACTTTATCGAGGGTTTGAATTCATCAAACACAACGGTAGAACAGATGTAATCAATTTTTTCTTGAGAGATATATAGCTGTTTAAGTTTTTCACAATGAGCAGTTGCGAATTGCCCAGTTTCATCGTTGTGACTGATGAAAGAAACGACGCTGTTCCCGGGCGCTACGGAAGATTTGTAAAGTACAACAAGTTGACTCTTATTATCTTCGCAAGCGGTAAGGAAAGTGCTCACCATAAGTATGGGGATAAGAAAGGATTTCATTTATTAAACCGCGACCGCTTCTTCCTCAAACTCCAACACCACCTTGCCCTCTTTCACATCCACCGTGACCTTGCCGCCGCTCGCCAGTTTGCCGAACAGCAACTCGTCGGCCAGTGCGGAGCGGATGGTGTCCTGAATCAATCTTGCCATCGGGCGTGCGCCCATCAGCGGGTCGAAGCCGTTTTCGGCCAAGTGTTCTTTGAGCGCGTCGGTGAAGTTGGCCTCCACTTTTTTCTCGTGCAGTTGTTCTTCCAGTTGCATGAGGAATTTATCCACCACGCGCAGGATGACTTCTTTCGACAACGCGGCGAAGGAGACGATGGCATCCAGACGGTTGCGGAACTCGGGGGTGAACAGGCGTTTGATGTCGGCCAGTTCGTCGCCGCCGGTGGCGGATTTGGTGAAGCCGATCTGCGTCTTGTTCAACGCTTCCGCGCCCGCGTTGGTGGTCATGATGATGACCACGTTGCGGAAGTCGGCCTTGCGTCCGTTGTTGTCGGTGAGTGTGCCGTGATCCATCACTTGCAGCAGGATGTTGAAAATGTCCGGGTGCGCTTTTTCGATCTCGTCCAGCAGCAGCACGCTGTGAGGCTGTTTGCTGATGGCTTCGGTGAGCAGGCCGCCCTGATCGAAACCGACGTAGCCGGGCGGTGCGCCTATCAGGCGCGACACGGCATGGCGTTCCATGTATTCGGACATATCGAAGCGGTGGATGGGCATGCCCATGCTGTAGGCGAGTTGGCGCGCCACTTCGGTTTTGCCCACGCCGGTGGGGCCGGAAAAGAGGAAGCTGCCGATGGGTTTTTGCGGGTTGCCGAGACCGCTGCGCGACATCTTGATTGCGCGCGCCAATGCGTCGATGGCTTTGTCCTGACCGAATACGGTGGCTTTCAGGTCGCGGTCGAGATTTTTCAGCGCGTTGCGGTCGTCGTGCGACACGGTGCGTGCCGGGATGCGCGCGATCTTGGCGATGATTTCTTCGATCTCGTGTTTGCCCACGATCTTCTTTTGTTTCGATTTCGGCAAGATGCGTTGCGCTGCTCCGGCTTCGTCCAGTACGTCGATGGCTTTGTCCGGCAAATGGCGGTCGTTGATGTAACGCGCGGAAAGTTCGGCGGCGCTGGTGATGGCGGCGGCGCTGAACTTGATGCTGTGGTGGTCTTCAAAACGCGATTTCAGCCCCTTCAGAATCTCTATGGTCTGTTCCACTGAAGGTTCGGACACGTCTATCTTCTGGAAGCGGCGCGACAGCGCGGAATCTTTTTCAAAGATGCCGCGATATTCCTGATAAGTGGTCGCGCCTATACATTTCAGCACGCCGCTGGATAAGGCTGGCTTGAGCAGATTGGAAGCGTCCATCGTACCGCCGGAGGCAGCGCCCGCGCCGATCAGGGTGTGGATTTCGTCGATGAACAGCACCGCATTCGGCGCGTCTTTCAATTCTTTCAATACGGCTTTCAAACGTTGCTCGAAATCGCCGCGATATTTGGTGCCGGCCAGCAAGGACCCCATGTCCAGCCCATACACATGCGCGTCTTTCAAAATATCCGGGATGTCGCCTTCGATAATGCGGCGCGCCAGACCTTCGGCGATGGCGGTTTTGCCCACGCCCGCCTCGCCCACCAGCAGCGGGTTGTTCTTGCGGCGGCGGCACAGGGTTTGAATCACGCGCTCCAATTCCATGTCGCGCCCGATCAGCGGAT
>JAGVNQ010000105.1 GCA_020053195.1 Sideroxydans sp. | reverse complement strand
GGCACATAGCCGCCGGAACGCAAGTCAACGATGGGCGCGGGCGCGCCTTGCCGGGATTGTTCTTTTTGCGGCACGCTGGAACAGGCACTCAAAACCGCGATGCCGCCCATCATCAAGACGATATTTTTGTTCATCGTTATCCCTTCAAGTTTTAACCAGCCGTTGATGCGTATGAATGCTCATCAGCACGCCGAAGCCGAGCATCAGGGTGAGAATGGCCGTTCCGCCGTAGCTTACCAGCGGCAGCGGCACGCCGACCACGGGCAGAATGCCGCTGACCATGCCCATGTTGACGAAAGTATAAGTGAAAAAGGTGAGCGTGATGCTGCCCGCCATCAGGCGCGTGAAATAGGTCGAGGCGTTGGCGGTGATAATAAAGCCGCGCCCGATCACAAAAACATACAAGCCCAGCAGCAGCAAGTTGCCGATAAAACCGAACTCTTCCGACCAGACGGCGAAGATGAAATCGGTGGTGCGCTCGGGCAGAAAATCCAGATGCGTTTGCGTGCCGTTCAAATAACCTTTGCCCAAAATGCCGCCGGAACCCACGGCGATCATGCCCTGGATGGTGTGGTAACCCTTGCCCAGCGCGTCCTGCGAGGGATCGAACAGCATCAGGATGCGATGGCGCTGGTAGTCGTGCAAGGCGTTCCACAGGAACGGTGCGCTGACCAGCGCCGCCAGCCCCGCACCGATGATGATGCGCCAGCTCAACCCGGCAAGAAACAACACGTAGAAACCGCTGGCCCCGATCAGGATGGAGGTGCCCAGATCGGGCTGGCGCATGATTAAACCCACCGGCACCAAAAACAGCACCGTCGCGATGAAATAGTTTTTGAACTTCAGCGTCGCTTCGTTTTTTTCAAAATACCAAGCCATCATCAGCGGGACGGCGACTTTCATCAGCTCGGAAGGCTGCACGGTCGCCACACCGAGATTGAGCCAGCGCCGCGCACCGTGGCTGATCTCACCAAACAAGGCGACGGCGATCAACAGCAACACGCCAACCACATACATCGGCACGGCGATGCGCATCAGCCAGTGCAGCGGCATGTTGGCGACGATCCACAGCGCGGCGAAACCCACGACAAAGTTGCTGAACTGACCCAGCACGCGCGCCCAGTTGCCGTCGCTGGCGCTGTATAACATAGTCAGGCTGAGCAACATAAAACCGCACAACCCGGCCAGCAATACCGGGTCGAGATGCAGCATAAAACGTTGTTGGAGCCGTCTGTAGTTCATGCTAAAAACCTTTGTCAGCCACGGATGGACACGGATAAACACAGATAAAAACGTGCGATACGCGGGACTCGCATTCCACCTGCCAGATGAGCGCAGGCTTGTCGGACAAGGTATTGTTTATCCGTGTTTCATCCGTGTCCATCCGTGGCTCAATTACGTTTTTCAGGTTCATGGTCAGTCGCCTTGCGTTGCTGCTTTGGCCGCCCCGGCTGGCAGGGGCGGCGGCATTTTGCCGAGCAGATAATAATCCAGAACCTTGCGCGCGATGGGCGCGGCGGTGGAGCCGCCGTGGCCGCCGTTTTCGGCCAGCACCACCAGCGCGATACGCGGCTTGTCGGCCGGGGCGAAAGCGATAAACCACGCGTGGTCGCGGTTGAATTCCGAGAGTTTGTTCGCGTCGTATTTTTCGCCTTGCTTGATGGCGACCACTTGCGCCGTGCCGGTTTTCCCCGCAATGGAATAGGGTGCGCCCATACTCGCGCCCACCGCCGTGCCGCCGGGCTGGGTCACCGCCACCATGGCACTCTTCACCAGCGCCAGATGTTCCGGCGGGATGTGCAGGTCGAACAGCGGTTGCGGTGCGGGCTGCGGTTCGTTGGCCGCATGCTGGATTTCCTTGACCAGGTGCGGGCGGTAGGCCACGCCGTCGTTGGCCAGCGTCGCAGTGGCGAACGCCAATTGCAGCGGCGTGACCAAGTGGTAGCCCTGTCCGATGCCCGCCGACACGGTATCGCCCGGATACCAGATTTGTTTGTAGCGCTTGGCTTTCCATTCCGTGGAAGGCAGCAGGCCGGACACTTCGCCTTCCATGTCGATGCCGGTTTTTTTGCCGAAGCCAAACAGATCAAGGTAATCGTGCATGCGGTCTATGCCCATTTCCGTGGCCAGCCCGTAATAGTAGGTGTCGCACGACACCACGATGGACTTGAACAGATCGACCCTGCCGTGCCCGTCTTTTTTCCAGTCGCGGTATTGGTGGCTACTGCCGGGCAAGGTGAAATAGCCGGGGTCGTTAATGGAATAAGTGGGGGAACGCACGTTGTAATGTTGCGCGGCCAACGCCATAAACGGTTTTATGGTGGAACCCATGGGATATTGGCCGCGCAAGGCGCGGTTGTTGAGCGGCACTTCGGGCGAGTTATTCAGTGCGTCCCAGCTCTCGCTGTCGATCCCGTCGATAAACAGGTTGGGGTCGTAACCCGGCTTGCTCACGTAAGCCAGCACCTCGCCGTTGGAAGGGTCGATGGCGACCAGCGCGCCGCGAAAATTGCCGAACGCCTGCACCGCCACCTGCTGCAATTTGGCATCCAGCGTCAGCGTCAGATTTTTGCCGGACTGCGGCGAAGTGCGCGACACCATGCGCACCGCGCGTCCGCCCGCATCCACTTCCACCTGCTCGAACCCGGTCTGGCCGTGCATTTCCTTCTCATAGCTTTGTTCGATGCCGGTCTTGCCGATGTAGTCCGAGCCATCATAATTCTCCGCGAGGCCGGCCTTGTCCAGCACGTCGATTTCCTGCTGGTTGATGCGCCCGATGTAGCCCAACAAATGCGAGGTGACATCGGTTAAGGGATATTCGCGGAACAAACGCGCCTTGATTTCCACACCGGGGAAGCGGTAACGCTGCGCGGCGAAACGCGCCACTTCCGCGTCGGTCAAGCGCGTGCGGATGGGCAAGGTCTGCAAGGAGCGGCGTTCGGCCATCAGTTTTTTGAAGCGGCGCAGGTCTTTTGGTTTGATCTCCACCAGCTTGCCGATCTCGGCGATTTCCAGCTCCATATCGGCGATTTTTTCCGGCGTGACTTCCAGCGTGTATCCGGCGAAGTTGCGCGCCAACACTTGTCCGTAACGGTCGGTGATGATGCCGCGATTGGGCACGATTGGAACCACGTAGATGCGGTTGCTTTCCGCCATCGTCTCGTAATAGTCGCTGCGCATCACTTGCAGATAGAAAAATCGCAACAGCAGGATGAGCAACAACAGGCCGACAAAACCCATGCTCAAAAACAGGCGCAGCCGGAAAAAATAGATTTCGCGCTGAGTGTCTTTCAGCTCGACATTGTGATTCATAGTTCGTTCGGGTTACGCCTCGGACGACGCAACGTTTGCAGCAGCAGCGTGAGCGGAGTCCACAACAGCGCGGAAGTCACCACGCCCAGAAAATATTCCCAAGCCACATAGCCGCGCACCTGCCAGTGCACGATGGCATACACGGAATAACTCAGCAGCAACAGCGCGAACACGTGCACCGATTGCTCGCGCAGGTTGAACATCTGCACGCGGCGATTCAGCGTGAGACCGCCGAACGCCAGCACTGAATAAGCCAGCGCGTGCTGGCCGAACAGGCTGGAATCGGCCACATCCACCAGAATACCCAGTACCCAGCCGATGCCGATGCCGACACGGTGCGGCTTGTGCGTACACCAGTACAACAAAATGAGCCCGACAAAATCCGGGCGCAACGCCAGCGCCCAGCCGCGCCACGGCAGCCATTCCAGCAACACCGCCGCCACAAACGACAGCACGATAAAAACCCGCCCTGCCGGCAATAAAAATTCCCGATCTCTGGCCATATCGAATCTCATGGCTTCACCTTTTTGGCGGCTTTATTAACGTGCTGCGATTCTTTGGCTTCCGCTTCCGACGGTGGCAGTTCGGGCGGCGGCGGCACGCTGGAAACGATGAGCAGCGCGCGGTGTCGGTCCACCCCGGCCAGCGGCACACACACGATATGCGCGAAAGGATAGGCGGGGTCGCGTTCGATCTTGACGACTTTACCCACCGGCAGCGAGGGCGGGTATGTGCCATCCATGCCGGAAGTCACCAGTTCGTCGCCAATCTCGATGTCGGCATTGATCGGCTGGTAGCGCAATTCCAGCTCGCTGATGTTGCCCGAACCGAACACCACCGCGCGCAAACCGTTGCGCACGATCTGGATAGGCACCGCGTTGTCCTTGTCGGTCACCAGCGTCACCTCGGACAACCACGGATACACGCGCGTCACCTGCCCCACCACGCCGGCGTTGTCGATCACCGCTTGCCCTGCTTGCACGTCGGCCAGCGCGCCTTTGTTCACGAACAATTTGCGCTTGAATATGTCGCGCTCGACATAGGCGATTTGCGCCGCCTGCATGGTGTAATTCTCGCGCTGCTTCACTTCCAGCAAGGCACGCAATTGGTTATTTTCGGCCTGTAGCGTGCGCAGTTGCTGTAACTGCGCGGCATCGGCATCGTGTTGCAAATGCAGTTGCGCGTTATCGGCGAGCAGGTGATGTTGCAGCGAAAAATACGAGTTGATGCCGCCCACCATTTCGCCGGGTAGCGCGGTCAGGCGCTGAAACGGATAAATAATGACGGCGATGACCTGGCGCGTCGATTCCAAATACTGGTATCGCGCATCCACGAACAGCAGCAGCAAAGACAACACGGAAAAAAACACCAGACGCGCCCACCCGCTCGGGCCGCGATTGAAAAAACGTAGAGTGCGGGTATCTTCTAGAGTCACGCGATCAGATTAGAGCAGGAAGTTCAGCCACAGATGGACACGGATGAACACGGATTTCCACGGACTGCTTTGACCGTATAAAGCACATTTTGCGTGAATAAAAACTCATCATCGTGGCGCTTTTATCCGTGGCAATCCGTGTTCATCTGTGGCTAATTACAGTTAGCAAATTAGTCGGAAGTGAAGATGTTGCTGTACTTGTCCATGCTTTCCAGCGCCTTGCCCGAGCCGCGCACCACGCAAGTCAGCGGATCGTCGGCGATCACCACCGGCAAGCCGGTTTCTTCCATCAACAGGCGATCCAGATCGCGCAGCAATGCGCCGCCGCCGGTCAGTACCATGCCTTTGCTGGCGATGTCCGCGCCCAGTTCCGGCGGGGTTTGTTCCAGCGCGGTTTTGACTGCGCTGACGATGCTGTTCAACGGATCGGTTAACGCTTCCAGAATTTCGTTGCTGGAAATGGTGAAGCTGCGCGGCACGCCTTCGGCCAGATTGCGCCCGTTCACTTCCATCTCGCGCACTTCGCTGCCGGGGAAGGCCGAGCCGATTTCTTTTTTAATCATCTCGGCGGTGCTTTCGCCGATCAGCATGCCGTAGTTGCGGCGGATGTAGTTGATGATGGCATCGTCGAACTTGTCGCCGCCCACGCGCACCGAGCCGGAATACACCGCACCGCCCAGTGAGATCACACCCACTTCGGTCGTGCCGCCGCCGATGTCCACCACCATCGAGCCGGTCGCTTCTTCCACCGGCAGATCGGCACCAATCGCAGCCGCCATCGGCTCTTCGATCAGCTCCACACGGCGCGCGCCCGCACCGTAAGCGGATTCGCGGATGGCGCGGCGTTCGACCTGGGTAGAGCCGCAGGGCACACAAATCACGATGCGCGGACTGGGTGTGAAGATGCTGGATTTGTGTACGCGGCGGATGAACTGCTTGAGCATTTGTTCGGTGACGGTGAAGTCGGCGATCACACCGTCTTTCATCGGGCGGATGGCGGTGATGTTGCCCGGCGTGCGACCCAGCATTTGTTTGGCGGCGAGACCGACTTGCTGGATGACTTTCTTGCCGTTGGGGCCGCCTTCCTGGCGAATCGCCACCACGGACGGTTCGTTCAGCACGATACCGTGGCCGCGCAACCAGATCAGCGTGTTTGCCGTGCCGAGGTCGATGGCGAGGTCGTTGGAAAAATAGCCGTTGAAATAACTTAACATGTTGGGTCCTGATTGGTAGATGGGGTGCGTCAAATAAGCGCTTTATGATACCCTATCGCGCCTGATTTGATAAAGATTTAGCCCCGTATATGTCCCTGAGTTTAGCCGATGTCGAAAAAGTCGCCCGCCTCGCGCGGCTGGCGATGAACGAGCAGGAAATCCAAGCTGCCCAAGCCCAACTGAACAACATCTTCGGCCTCATCGCCGAAATGCAGGCCGTCGATACCACCGGTATCGCGCCGATGTCGCACGCGCAAGATGTGGCACAGCGCCTGCGCCCCGATGTCGTCTCCGAAACCAATCAACGCGAGGCTTTCCAGGCCATCGCCCCGCAAGTGGAACAAGGCCTGTATCTGGTTCCGCAGGTCATCGAGTAAACAAACATGATCCATTCCAGCCTCAGCCAACTGGGCGCAGCGTTGCGCGCCAAAAAAATTTCCAGCGTCGAACTGACGCAAAACTACCTCGACCGCATCGCGCAGCTTAACCCCAAGCTCAACGCGTTCATTACCTTGAGCCCGGAAACTTCGCTGGCACAAGCGCGTGCCGCCGATGCGCGCATCGCGGCGGGCAAGGCCGAGGCGTTGACCGGCATTCCGTTTGCGCAGAAGGACATTTTCTGCGCCAAAGGCTGGCTCACCACTTGCGGCTCGAAGATGCTGCACAACTTTGTCTCGCCTTACGACGCGCATGTTATTTCGCAATTCAATAATGCAGGTGCGGTGAACCTCGGCAAGACCAACATGGACGAGTTCGCAATGGGCTCATCGAACGAGACTTCAAATTACGGCGCGGTCAAGAATCCATGGGATACG
>JAGVNQ010000049.1 GCA_020053195.1 Sideroxydans sp. | reverse complement strand
GGATCCAAGCTGGCATCCGTGCGCGCTGCCATGGCATCCGGTGACTATGAAAAGGCGGGATGCGAGCCTTTTTGCAGAGTCTATCGCTGGCAACGATTTTACGGGCATCTCGATTCACCCCCGTCAATTCCAGAAGGTCTTGGACGCATAAACAACGAGGGGGGAATTCCGCAATACGAAACCCCGCAGATACTCGGGTATGCCATCGACTGGAAGTGCAACTTGCGATGCACCCATTGCGGCGGTTCCAGAAACAGTCCGGGATTGGATGAGGCGGGTCTTGCGAAGCTGGCTCCGTGGCTGGATCAAGTAAAGACGCTGCGACTCATGAATGGCGAATTCTCGATCAACCGCGACTGCCATCTTCAGCTCCAAAAAATTGGGCTTCAAGAAAAACAGCCCCGGATTTTTCTTAACACGCATGGTCAGACTTCTCTCTCCAAATACTTGAGCGCCGTGGGTGAATTGCAATCTTTCCACCTCAAATTTTCGCTTGAAGGAACAGGTGAACCCTACGAGCGAATTCGCAAGGGCGGGCGATGGGATGTGTTTTACAAGAACCTGCAAGAGGCCGCTGCAATTTTTAAAAGCAAGCAAGCTGAGGGCAAAGACTGGAAGCTGCATTTAAACTATTGCCTGATGCACTCGAACGTTACTGCATTGCCGGATGCCGTAACACTGGCAGTTGAGTTGAACTTGCCGATCGTCATCAACGCCATACACGGGATGCGGCATATACGCGAGAATATGTTCGCTTACGCCCATCTGAAGCCTGATGCCCGCGAATGGAAATCAGTCGTCGAGCGATGCATCTCTATTGCTGAAGTGAATCACTACCCCTGGACCGCCGATGTCAGAACACATCTGGAATATATCGAGCGCTGTCTTGCCGAGCCGATGTTGGACGGAGTAGCCATCCGCTGGCTTGCCCAACATTCATGGTCACCCAAGCGATGGTCCGGGATCGCGCTTTACCTGTTGCTGCGCTTCAAACTCTCAAAAATAAACGGCCTCAGGTATTTGCTAAGAAAGACTTGGAATTACCTGCAAAGAAAAAATTATGTACCCGCCAGATTGAAACGGCGAAAGGCGGAGTCCAAGATTCCCTTGATAAGCAAATCGTAGGGCAGCCCGTTAAGTCGGCAGCACTCAGCCAATGTTCTGCGCGGATGCAGCGTGGCATCGGCGTTGAATTCCAGAAAATAATGGTTACCCTCGCCATCCATCCTGACATCGAAGGTCGCGTAATCGAGGGGAGCGAAAGTGCGATACAGGCGATGGCAGTCTGCCATGAGTCGTGCGTATGCCGGATCGGCGATATTCAACGCGCACTTTGAGAAACTGCCTTTTTTCTTGGCATCAAAATAGAGGAATTGATCGCCCAGAGGAGTCCCGTCGCCTGCGGTGTCCTCGATGATGCCGCTGAATGTAATGGGATCATGGCCGACCATGCCGACTTTGAGTTCACGACCCACAATAAACTGCTCGACGATAACCGGCATCCTCATGTTTTTAAGTATCCGCTCAACCCTCTCCTGCAAGTCACTCCTGTTGTGCACAACTGCATCTTGATCCATGCCTATCGAGGCACCTTCCCAGGCAGGCTTGACGATCATAGGGAAAACCAAAACATCAGCCGCAGGCAAATCGTCGAGCGACTGGAGAAAGACCCAAGGGGGCGTGGGAATTCCGAGGCTATCCAGCAGACCTTTTGTAAGTTGTTTGTTCTGACTAACCATTTTTGAATACGGATCAGCCCCGCTATAAGGCATTCCAAGAAGCTCGTATAACGCCGGCCCCTGCGACATACGAAACCGGGTAAGGAATCCCACGGAAATATTAAAAATAAAATCAATGCCCGCCAGAGTCCTGTCGGTATTCCGGCACAGGCTGGCGGGTGTTCCGAGCAACGCAACTTGATAGCCAAGCGATGTAAGCGCTTGGGTGACTGCCTCAATCTCCTCGGGCTCGCGCCAGTGATAGAGCTCTTGAAGCGGATGTCCTACCGCCTTCGCATCCTCAAGTTGTTCGAGCACTATCCCGATGGAGTGAACTGTTTTTTTCATACGTATCGATCCTTGTGAAATTAATTCGTTCGCCCTGCGCGCTCTTTACAACACGTTCGGTCTGAATAACGAAGCGGGGATGTTCGCTCAGGACTTGGTGTCGAATGTTGACGGTGTACGGATTGGCGGCGGAAGACCAGACGCGACATCTCAGGGCGGCGCAGTCACTGAGGACTTCAATCTGGAGTATTACCGCGTTCTTGAATGGATTCCTGAAAATAAGATCCTTGCGCAAATACGCATAGGTGGCATCTTTTCCAAGATCGACCATGCGTTGCTCGCCCCAGATGTCGGCAGAGTGGTTGTGCTTTTCAAGAATGTCCAGATTGGCAAGCAAGGCTGCATTAAACAGCGTCGTGGATATTTGGCACAGACCGCCCCCGGTGGACGACCTGAGCTTTCCATTCAAGATGACCGGACCCGGCAGATAACCTCTTTCAGCCGAAGGCTCGCCAATGACACGTTCCAGAGAAAAAATTTGGCCTGGCTCCAGTTGCATCCCGCAAATTGACTGGCAGGCCATCTTCATATTGGCGATGCGATTATGATTTTGATCCCCAAGTTCGGGTCTATTCCTGATTGCCGTTTGAAATTCGCCAATCATGTGCCAGCCGACAGGAATGGCTGGAATTCTGTATTTAGGGTTGGCGAAGTGGAAATACCACCCCCGAACAAAGCAACGAATACCGATCAAAATTTTTCGGATCATTTTCCAGCGGACGGTCAGCGCAGTATTCATTTTTTCAAATGTCAGGATAAGTTACCCATTGCTGTTTCCAGTTTTTAAACCGCACAACCGGATTTCCGGCAGCATCGTTTTCGTAGAGGAACTCCGACGAGCCGCCCTGTTCAAGAGGAATGTCATGTTTGCCATCCAAGTGGAATAAGGCGTAGCGCGGGAAAGCGGGGCCCGGAATTTTTCTGCGTAACGATGAAAGAAGTGCAGCCCCATCTCTTATTTTCACCCCTCTTTGTGCTCTGCCTAAGGTGTTCGGGGCAAAATGAAAAAGATAATAGGGAGTGATGCGTCGCTCATAAAGTTTTACCAATAATTCTTCGAGCACGGCCTCGCTGTCGTTAATGCCCGCAAGCAAAGGGGAGCGCCAAAGAAACACCGGGCGATGCCCCGCCGCATCGAACAGGGCGAGCCGCTCGTCAACCTCACGCGTGAGCTCACGCGGGTGAGCCATGTGAATTTCGAGCGCGGTGAGTTTATGTTCGGCGAACAGATTCACCAAATCACGATCAATGCGGAACGGATTAAACGTCAGCACGCGGGTATTCAGACGAATCGTTTTGATGGATGGAATGGATCGCAACTCTGAAAGCATTCGATCCAAGCGCGCGTTGTCCAGAATGAGCGGGTCTCCACCACTCAGCAGGACATCGCGGATTTCTGTGTGCTGGCGCAAGTATTCGAGTGATCGCGCCCAATCGTCCCGAGAACCGGCCTTGTGATCGGAGTGATTTCTGTCAATGACTCGCGCGGTCAGATAGCAGTAATTGCAATGGCCAAAGCAGTGATTCACAACCCGGAGAATGGCGCGATCCGGGTACTTGTGGTGCAAAATTTTTGTTGGGAGCTCATCGGGTCTTTCCCAGTTCTCGCGTTCTTCTGGAGAGCTTGTTATCCCCTGATACTCCTCCGGTGGCAGGTAACGAAACTGATTCCATATTGGGTCCGTCGCAACCGGATTGCCGAGCGCATCCCGTTCGATCAAGTCGAGAACATAAGGCGTAATGGCGAGCTTGTAATGATCGCTATAAGCACGCAGATTCTGTCGTTCTTGTGGCCCCAGATTTGGAAAATAGCGGGATGGGTCTGCGACTCGCCAATCCAGTCGGTTCCTTTGTTGCCATTTCCAGTCTTGCCAGTCAGACGTTTTTTCAAGGCTGGTTTTGATTTTGCAGGTGGACTCCAATTTCTTTCCTTCTCGTATTTTCACAGCGCAAAGACACGCTTGTATGCAGCAAGTGTTTTTACTTGAGACAGTTTTATTCAAACGAAATATACAAGTTCAACGATAAATCACAACCACCCCGCCCGCTTAAACCTGCGATACAAATAACCGCAAGTCACGGCGATCAGGGTCAGCGCCAGCGGGTAGCCGTACCACAGTGTCAGCTCGGGCATGTTCTGGAAGTTCATGCCCCAGATGCCGGCGAAGGCGGTGGCGACGGCGAAGATGCCGGCCCAGGCGGCGAGGCGTTTGTTCACTTCGTTTTGTTCGATGGACACGGTGGATTGGCACACCAGAATGGCGGTGGTGATGGTGTCGCGTATCGCGTCGATGGTGGCGTTGATGCGCGTCAGGTGGTCGAACACGTCGCGGAAATATTCCTGCGTGGTGGCGCACACCGGCGGCACTCGTCCGCCGTGCAATCTGCCGGACGCTTCCATCAGCGGCATCACCGCGTGTTTGAGCACCGCCACTTTGCGCTTGAGCGTGTAGAGCTGCGCGATGTTGGTGAACGCGGCATTTTTGTCGAACAGGCGTTCTTCGATGTCTTCCAGTTGCGATTCCAGCTCGTCGATCACCGGGAAATAACTATCCACCACCGCGTCCATCAGCGCGTAAAACACGAAGCCCGCACCCAGTTTCATCAGCTCCGGTTCGCGCTCGCAGCGATCACGCACGCCGTGTAATTCGCGGGCGCTGCGGTTGCGGATGGATAAGACAAAGTTGTGTCCGACAAAAATGCTGAATTCGCCAACCACCAGATTGGGATGCTCCACTTCCACCAGATGCATCGCCGTGAACAATATATCGCCGTATTCCTCGATCTTGGGACGCTGGTGACCATGGTGCGCATCCTCGATCGCCAGATCGTGCAAGCCGAATTCCTCCTGCATCTTGTCCAGTTCGACGTTAGTGGTATCGCGCAACGCCACCCACACCAGACAATCTTTCTTTTCGAGGTAATCGCTGATTTCTTCGACGGTAATGTCGGCGAGCTTGATGCCGTTCTGGTAGGCGACGCAGTTGATGAGCATGGCGGGTTCGGGCGGGTGACGAGTGGCGCGAAGTATAAGCCAAACCGGCAAACATGCTGTAGATGCCCGTATTTATTGGCTCGCGGGCATGCCGCTCAAGCGAGCTGACATTTTCCCGCCACATCCGGTTCGCCCGAACATCTGCAATGCAAACTGCCCGCATCAGCGGGCAGTTTGCATTGCGGGTCACCGCAGATGGGCGGACGCACAGGTTTAGCTGTCACCCGCCCGCGCTGTTACTGCCATGTGCCGACGGTGGTGAGGCCGTATGGCGTTGTGCCTGCTGCAACCGTTGCCGGGGACATCGCCGTCAACGCGCCAGTCGCGCCGATACTGTATTGACCGACACTGCCGCTACCGTTCAGCAACACATAAGCGTATTTACCCGAGGGATCTACGCTAACGGCGTATGGGGCTGTGTCCGTCGCAACCGTTGCCGGGGACATCACCGTCAATGCGCCATCCGCGCCGATGCTGTATTGCGAAACGGTGTTGCTGGTTGCGTTCGCAACATAAGCGTATTTGCCAGAGGGATCAACAGTGACGAATTGGGGACTGATGCCCGCCCCAACGGTTGCCGTTGCCATCGCCGTCAACGCGCCAGTTGCGCCTATGGTGTATTGCGAGACGCTGTTGCTGGAGCCATTCGCCACATAAGCGTATTTGCCCGAGGGATCAACGGTGACGGAGTTTGGTGCTGAGCCCGCCGCAACCGTTACCGTAGCCATCGCTGTCAACGCGCCATTCGTGCCAATGCTGTATTGCGAGACGTTGTTGCTGCTAGCGTTTGCCGCATAAGCATACCTACCCGAGGGATCTACAGTGACGGAGACTGGGTATGTGCCCGCAGCAACTGTGGGGGATGCCATCGGGGTCAACGCGCCATCCGCACCAATGGTGTATTGCGAGATGTTGTTGCCGGTCATGTTCGCCACATAGGCGTATTTACCCAAGGGATCGACGGTGACTGTGGTTGGAGCCGTGCCCGCCGCAACCGTGGCTGTGACCATCGCCGTCAACGCGCCATTCGTGCCTATGGTGTATTGCGAAACGTTGGTGCTGCCCATGTTCACCACATAGGCGTATTTGCCAGTGGGATCGACGGTGACGGCACGCGCGAATGATCCCGCCGCGACCGTGGCCGAGGCCATCGCCGTCATCGCACCATTCGCGTCTATGGTGTATTGCGAGACGGTGTTGCCGCTACCGTTCGCCACGTAGCCATACTTCGCCACCGCCTGCACGGGGGCTGTGCCGGCAGTCACCACGATGGCGCTTGGTGTGGCCATTGCAGCAACTGTGGCAGTGGACAAAGGCGTGAGCGCACCCGTCGCACCGATGGCGTATTGCGAGACAGTGCTGCCGCCACTGGTCGCCGCAGTCGCATAGGCATATTTACCCGAGGGATCGACGGTGACGGAGAGTGGTCCAGCGCCCGCCACAACCGTTGGCGCGGACATCACCGTCAACGCGCCATCCGTGCCTATGCTGTATTGCGATACGTTGCCGCTGCCTTGGTTCGCCACATAGGCATATTTGCCAGAAGGGTCAACCGTGACGGAGTATGGTGTTGTACCCGCCGCAACCGTAGCCGTAGTCATCGCCGTCAACGCGCCATTCGCACCTATGGTGTATTGCGAGACGGTGTTGCCGGTATTGTTCGCCACGTAGGCGTATTTGCCTAAAGGATCAACGGTGACGGACCGTGGGCCTGAGCCCGCCGCCACCGTTGCCGTAGCCATCGCCGTCAACGCGCCATTCGCGCCTATGGTGTATTGCGAGACAGTGTTGCCGGTACTGTTCGCCACATAGGCGTATTTGCCCGAGGGATCAACAGTGATTGAGCGTGGATTTGCACCCACCACAATCGGGGCCGAGGCTATCGGTGTCAACGCGCCAATAGCACCGATGGTGTATTGCGAGATACCGTTGAAGCCACCAACCACGTAGGCATATTTGCCAGAGGGGTCAACGGTGACGGAGTCTGAACCATAATTTGAAACAACCGTTGCCGGGGTCATCGCCGTCAATGCACCATCCGCGCCGACGGTGTATTGCGAGACAGTGTTATCGGTCGAGTTAGCCACGTAGGCATACTTGCCCGAAGGATCGACGGTGACAGACCTTGGAAACACGCCCGTCGCAACCTTGCCGATGTACTTGAGTCGACCGCTGGCCGCATCCACCACATAGGTGGATACGCTGTTGTCAGCCGTGTTGGCGGTGTAGGCGTAGCGCGGCGCGATGCTTGTGATTGGAGTTGGGCTTGGACTTGTGCCTCCGCCACCGCATGCGCTGAGTAACAGCAGGGTGGCAGGCAATGCGCTACGGATAATTTGAGTGAACGTAGTTTTCATGGTTGTTTCTCTCTTCAGGGTTATAGAAAAATGCCTTGTTGGTCATTCTCCCGATTCCCCCCCAGACCGTCCCCCCCCTCAAAGGGGGGAAGAGACAAACATGAAACACCTATTTCGAGCTGGCAACCGTCGTCGGCAACAGCGTCTCCATCCATCTATTCCCATACGTCCAGCCTCCCGCCAGCAGCAAAAGAGTGAGGCCAAGTAAGATGAAGCCCCAGGCCACGCCGAACCGGTAGCCGAATGAGAGCACGCCGCAATCGGCTGGGTTGTTACGGTCGAAATAAATACGGATACGGTCGCCCACGTCGTAGCCGGTGTTTTGCAATCCGAAGTTTGCACGGTAGGTGCGGGTTGCACCTGTGCTGTCGGGGAAGTCGGCCATCAAGCTATAGGTCGGGCTGCCACGGGTGTTGCCGCTGTAAGGTTCGAACCCCGTTACCTTGCCGACGGCGATCTCCTTGCCGTGGATGCCGCCGTATTGCCATGCGCCGATGGTGAGGCCGATGACGATCAGCCAAGTGCCAATTGTGTACATGATGTTTCTCCTAGTTGATTAGCCACGCCCTGCCCCACCGCCACCGAACAATCCACCCAGCCCGACTTTCAGGGCAGAGCGCAATCCAACGCGCACCGAGAACCACGCCAAGCCCGTCAGCACGCCGCCTCCTGAAGCAGCTTCAATAAGCTGCTGATGCCAGTCGTCGCCCGTGGCTGCCCGCACCAGCGCCAGCAGCGCAAACGGCACGACGGCCAGCAAAATCAGGCAGAACAACAGCACGGACCACGGGATGCCGCCGCTCTTGCCTGCGGCTGACCGTCGCTTCTCGGCGCTATCCAGATACAGCGTAAGTGCGATCAGCGCCGTTACGATGCCCGCAACGGAAAGCGCCATCGCGGTGGGTTGTGCTACCAGCGGCTGCAACGCGAAATACGCGATAAATGCACTGAAGGTGAAGAACATCACGCTCGGCAAACTGTTTGACAGAAAAAGGGCTGGCTTGCCCGGAAACAGGAATGAAGCCAGCGTAATCGCGAATACCGCAGAAAACAGCACGGCGATCAATCTGTACATCACTTCGTTCGGCAGGAAAAAGCCTACCAGCAACGCGCAGCCGACGAAGAGCGCCGCGACCGCGATCACATTGCCGAAATGTTTGGCGAAGCTCTGCCAAGGCGCAAGCGTGACTTTGACCCCATCCATGACAAGACCATTCAGACTCCACAACCAAGGGAGCGGAAGCACACAGCCTGCAACCGTCAGAGCCAGTTGAGCATCCCATATCGCCCAAGTTGCCAGACCCAAATCAAGTGCGAGCAGCGGCCCGCTGATCAGATAGCCGCGTGGCCGGAAAAACAGCGGGAGCAAAGTCATTGGCACAGCGATTAACAGGAAGAACGGCAACACCCATTCGGGATGGGCTTCGAGCAGCTCAGTGCCAGACTTGGGCTCCGGCTCTTTACTCACAGTTTCGTCCGGCAGTGCGCCTTCGATCTGGTCGAGCAGGCGATTCAATCCGGTGGCAAGTGTTTTGTGCTGCATCGCGGGAATCAGTTCGTCCAACCACTGCGATGCCCGCGCATCGGGAATATCACCTTCCAGACCGTATCCCACTTCGATACGCGCAGCATTGGCCGAAGGAATCACCAGCACCAGCAGGCCGTCGTCGCGTCCGGCTTGGCCCAACCGCCATGCTTCGGCCACGCGCAGGCTAAAGGCGGCCAGCGGCTCGCTGCCAATGCCGTTGGAGACGAAGATCGCAACCTGTCCCCGACCGGAGTCCTGAATCGCCTTCAACCGCTGTACCAATGCGTCGCGTTCGGTGGCATTCAATGCGCCGGTCTGGTCAACGACCAAACTTGGCGGTAGCAAGGGGATATCGACAGCATCTGCGGCGGCGCAGACCGCAGGCATGGACAGCCACAGCAGCACAAGTGCAACGAAGGCAAGAATCGTGTGCCGTTTGCGCGCCCGGAAAGTCGAAAGAAAGTGGTGACCGCCCTCTTCGCACATGAATTTATATGATGGTTTAATGGTATTCCCCTCATGGCACTCGGTTAAGGAAAATCAACAAAAACTCCCTCCCCTTCAAGGGGAGGGTTGGGGAGGGGATGGGGGCATAAGTGACACAAAAACCCATCCCCATCCTAGCCTTCCCCTTGAAGGGGAAGGAACAGCTTCCTTGATACTTCGTGCGTTTAAGATTGATCTGAGTGCCATGATGGTATTCCCCAATCTTGTGCTAATCGGATTCCAATAATCAGAGCACCAGTGGCGCGTCCGACATTTCGTTCGGATTCGCACCTTGCACAGGAAAATATTGCGCAAGCACGCCGCCTGCCGCTTGAACTCCTCGTACTGCGCCTTCCTCGAATTTTCCTGAACGGAACGCCTGTTCCATATCGGCGCAAATGCGTTGCCATGTTTCATTGCCGACCATTTTGTGTATGCCACGGTCAGCCAGTAGCTCGACTTTCCTGTCCACCAACTGCACGTAGATCAGCACGCCGCTGTTGTGCTCGGTGTCCCACACGCGCAGTTGCGAAAATAATTCTTCCGCCCGTTGCCGCGCGGTGAAATACCGCAACAAGTGCGACAACCCCAGCCTGCCTTCCACGACAAAACGCAGCTCACCGTCGTGTTGCATTTCAGATGTTGCAACCGCCGCCTCGATTGAGTTCAGAGCCGTTTTGGAAAACGCCTTGCGTATCCGCCATTGCGGGTACAGCCAATGTTTCAATATTCGCTTCATCACCAACTCCCCGATGCACCGCCGCCGCCGAATCCACCACCGCCACTACTACTGCTGCTGCCGCCTGAGGAACTACTCAAACCGATGGCGATCCAGTTCATGATGCCCACCAGCACGAAAATCAGCGCCGCGACACCCGCGACTATCCCCACATCAATCGACTCAAAAACGAACCACGCCCCGCCACCGACCACAGCGCCCATAGTCAACCCGCCCAGAATCGGCCCAATGAACCAGCGTAGCGCCGTTCCCATCACGATCAGCGCCATAATCAACCACGTCGGCAAATCAGCGAGCGTGGAAATTATTCGCTCGCTTAACGGAATATTCTGGCTTGCGGGCAAATTCCCTACTGGTGATATTCCAGTTTGAATTCCGCCATGAGGAATCTCCACCCCATCCGGCATCGTTGCCGCCGCAACTGCCGGTTGAGAAGTTTCAGCAAGCAAGGCCTCGATCCGCAATATGCCGGACACGAGACCCCGCATATATTCGCCATCATTAACCAGTGGCGCGATCGTCTCGTCGATCACCCGATGCGCGACCTCATTCGGGATAACCCCTTCCAGCCCATGACCCACTTCGATGCGCACCTTGCGAACATCCTTCGCCACCAGCAACAAGAGGTCGTTATCGCCCCGTTTCCATGCCTCCGCGACGCGGATGGAATATTGCTCGATGGTTTCAGGTTGCGTGGTCGGCACCATCAGAACCACTATCTGGCTACCGTGACGCGCCTCAACTATTTGCAGTCCTTTTTCCAGCGCAGCACGTTGATCTGCGGAAAGCGTTCCTGTCAGATCGGTAGTGCGCGCCTTGAGCGGCGGCACTGCCACCTCGGCCTGCGCCCCCGCGCAAAGGCAAAACATCAACAATAATTTCAACAACAGCTTCATTTTCTGCCCCCTCACGACCAGCGGGATCGTGCGAAATTTTGTTAGCACGGCAGCATCATATTCACGTTAAAAACAGTAGTTAACATCGAAGATTGTGAAATTTCTTTGCGTTACAAAGCTCATGTAGGTGCGAATTTATTCGCACGCTGAACGAGTAATGTGCGAATGAATTCGCACCTACAACACCCTCAACTGCGTTTTTTAGGTTCCTATATTCACCTCCGTAAATGTTTCAACTGCTGTCGAATTTCTTGATCGCTCAACCCCGCAACCGGTTGGCTTTGCTTCATCGTCTGCGGCGAATCTTCTGGCTGAGTCGGCGATATTGAAGTGGGGCTGCCCATTGCGCCGCAACCGCAAGCAGTGAACAGCCACAGCAATATCGGTAAAGCACGGCGAGTGACTTGTGCGATGCAAAATTTCAACGCTCGATTCCCTCCGCGTCGTATTTGACGAGGAACGCGTCCCCCACACCCGCCAAGTGGTTGCCATTGAAATTGCCATCGGTATATCCGGCCAAAATAACAT
>JAGVNQ010000139.1 GCA_020053195.1 Sideroxydans sp. | reverse complement strand
CTCCGCTGGAATATGTCTGCACCATCTTTGCCGTTGGCGCATCGGCGGCACGGCTAAACGTAATCGTCATACCAGCGGGTATCAGCCTCCCGATATTGAGCAAGCTAGCCTTGAGCACTGCAATTTTTTCTTCGTCAGTCATGAAGAATCTCCGTCTCAACGTCTTCCGACAGAATGGAGAACTTCACATCGGGAATTCTCGGATACGTGCTGTTAGCATGATTCACCAGCCCCAAACCATCCCACTCGCATCCAGCCCCATTAGTCGCCGCGACATTCGCGGCGTATTTCACCACCTCATCAATACCTTCAACTTCCCACAACCCTTTGCGGAACGCGGTCAGATACTCTTCCAGCGTCATACCCAGACGCTCGAAATACTCCGCCGTGATTTCGATCTCGACTTCCTTCTCAATCACCACCCGCACCTTGCGCTTGATCGCTTCCATTTTTCTCTCCGGTTAAGTTAAACCACCTCCCTAAATCCGTTCGCCCTGAGCCTGTCGAAGGGGAACGGATTTAAGGCGATGCTCTAGCCGTTTGCCGCATCCTTCAGCGCCTTGGCAACATTGAATTTCGGCACACGCTTTGCCGGAATGTCGATCTCGGCTCCCGTGCTCGGATTGCGACCTTTGCGTGCTGCTTTTTGCTGAACGGAAAATTTTCCGATCCCGGAAAAACTGATCTCATCACCGACGCGCACCGCATCGGCCACAACCTCGCCAGTTGCCTTCAATATTTTTTCGACAACGCTTTTTCTGTGCCCGGATGCATCTGCCACTTTTGCGATCATTTGTGCTTGATTCATGTCTTGCTCCTTTGGTGGTTGAATGGTCAATCTGAAACACGGGCTAGTAATACGAACCACGGCGCGCCCCTTAGCCGTTGCTCTTTTTTCCAAACTTGCGCGCCACCCAAGGGTGTATGCACATGCTTGCGTAAATTCCAATCGGCCCGCCTGTCATGTACGCCGCGTGATCCAGCCAGTTAGTCGGACCAGGCATGATCTTGAGGATGAACAGGTTTGCCACGCTAATGCCGAAGCTGGTAGCCACCGCCAGCAGCTTGTGCCCGCCGTTCACATTCAAGCTTTGCAGCCCGAGGAACAGCACCACAGCGAAGGTGGCGGCGAAGATGAAGAGGGCGTTCATTTCGGCGCACCTGTTGCGTGTTGATCTTGGTATTTATCCAGCAGAGCTTTGGATACCGCATCGTGATCGTTCGGGTCTGCGTGATATGTCTTCTCGCCATCGCGCACATGCTCAATCGCCTTACCCGGCTCGGCTTGCCGCCAGTCCGGCCATTTGCGTTCCATGTTGAGTTGCAGCTTCTGATGCAGGGCGCTGCAAATCTCTTCGGGCTGATACCCCGCACGCCACGCACCATCCAGCCCCAGCATCACCACATCGATCCACTCGTACAGATCGGTAGGGTTGGCTGCAACCTCAACGAGTTCTTTCTGAATGTGATCGATCAAGCCAGCGGTGCGTTTGCCGGGACCGAAGGCGCGCAGCGAGAAATCATGCTGCCGCTCAAGATGCTCAACCAGGTCGAAATAGTTCACGCGCACCTCCATTCATCCGGCTGCTGATTCAATCCAGCCAAGCCGTCCCCGCCGATATCCAACTGCCCGGAAACGTCCGCGATCATCATGCAGAAGTTGGCTATATCGACCGCAGGCTTCGAGTCCGCCATGCGCGTGTTTATGGCAATTTCGGTCTGCATATAACTCGACTTGATTCGCACGGCCTTGCACAAGCCGAACACGGACATTTCCTTCCACGATTGCCCGCGCGCCGCATCCTTCTCGCGCAGCCGCCGCTCCATCATCTGAGCGAATGCAAACACCTCAGGCCGGAGTTGCAGTTGCTCTGGTTTCACGGGCGATCCCCGCACGATCTTGCAGCTCATTGTCAAAGCGCCTTTGTGCCAAAGATAAACAGCCAAAACAAACAAGCAACCGAGTACAAAAGCGAATTCATTCATCACACACCTCCCGTCTGTTTAATAAGCACACGCCCTACACGAAAAGCCGGTTTGTACAAACCACGACGTACATATCTGACGATGAACTGCGCTGTTTCCCGATTTTTTTGCGCTTGCGTTCTACGGTAGCGCCGAAAGAATTCATCACCGCGACCTCTGTTGGCGTTCAGCGCAAATCGCCGAAAAAGCGATTGATCCGTGTACTTGCGCATCTCACACCGCCGCCACATCAAGCGAGATCGGGCGATACTCGTCCGTCCCTTCCACACGCTCGTAGAAGCGCACGTATTCCTTGCTGCCGACCACTTGCAGGCTCTCCCCGATAGCCTTCATCGCTTGCGCCCATTTCTTGTCTTTGATGTCCAGCCTGCGCAGTTCAAGCACGCGCCCGGTGTTGATCTTGCCTTCCTTGTCCGTCTGAAAAGCACCCTGCACCAGCACCTTGATTTCATCCCGGCTGCTCTGCGACCAGTCGGTGATGCACTCGTCGATCAGGTGCTTGGCCGCTTGCAGGCGCTCGTCGAACACCATGTGCTCGGCGATAGCGATCTGCACCTTGAATGCGCCGTCGAAGCTGTATAGCGTCAGGTTTCCTTTCTTCCCGCCCATAGACACGCCGTACTCTTTCGCCGAGTACTCTACGAACGCGTTGATGTTGTGAAACACGTTGCGCTTGAACTCGCGCAGCTGCTCCTGCATCGCCTTGGCCTGCTCCGCGATCACGCGCACCAGCTCGTCGCGCTTCATGTCCACCGGTTTAATCATGCTTTCCGGGATCAAGCGTCCGGTTGCGTCTTTGCGGTAACCCGCTGGAATGTTTTCTTTGTTCACGTTCTTCTCCTTAGTTAGTTGTTGCTTGGTTTTAGTGCTGCTTTCACTGATTCCGGCATCTTGCTTCGCGTCTTGCTCCCCTCTCCCGCTGGCGGGAGAGGGGCAGGGGGAGAGGGTGTGTGAGCAACCCCGCCCACCGCCGTATGCCCCGCCCTGTGCGCCTCTATCTGCGCTTCCCGCTTCGCCTCCTCACGGTTCGAGTAACCCGCAATAATCTCCAGCAAATACCCGTGTGACTTCAACGGCAGATTCAGCGTGGCACGACGCGCACCCAGCATTTCTTCCAGCGCCATCTTCCAGTAGTCAACCGGCGCGCTCCAGATGCGCTTGTTCCGTTCGATCTTCGCGTCCCGAATCATCGGCAGCAGCTCGTTCAACAAGTTGGCAAGCCTGTCCATCGAAAGCTGGCGCTCTGCCGGGCGGAACAAAGCAACGTAGCGGATCATGTGCCAGCCCAACGGAGCAGGCAGCTGCATAGCCGCCATCACCGCTTCGCGTGCGCCCTCGTGTGCAATGAGCACATCCAAGCTGAACAGAGCACCGCAAGAAGGGCAGGATGTTTTCATTTACCAACCCCTGTCCGGTGAACCATCCGCCCCGGCTCAGCCTGATACAAAACCCCGCTATGTATTTTTCTGAGCTTGAGCACCTCTTTTTCAGACAATGGCTTTCCGCTTTCAGACATTCCCAAAAGTGAGAACTCATCTTTACGCACCACAGGCTTTTGTTTTGGCGCACGGCGCGCACGTTTTTTCAGCCCCAGCTTCTTAATCTTCCCGTTCACCTGGTTCACCGTCAGCCCCAGCGCCTCCGCAATCACCGAAACCTCTTCTGTCGGATACCAGACGCTCAACGCCCATTCCTGCAACGGTATCCATTCTTTGCGCGGCGTATTGATGCCCCTGCTCTTGGTTACCATCAATGCACCCTCCCTTCCGCCTTCTTAGCCTTGCGCCGCGCCGACAACTCCTTAAGGTGAACCGCAACTGCCAGATCATCGTGAGCCTCGAAGCTATCCAGCAAGGCGAAAAGTTGCGATGCCATCTCGAACGCGCCACGGTTAATCAATGCCGCCGTATCCAGTGCGTTTTTCAGCGCCGTGTCTTGCTGCCGAATCACTTGACGCTGCGCCCGGCACAGCGCGATCAACTCTTTCTGGCTGAGGCTTGCAGGGTCAACTTGAAGTGAAATGCCATTGATCATTCTCATATCCACACCTTGCACGCCTGGCCGCACGCCTGCCTCTGCACAAACCCCGGACGCTGCTTTTCCACCGCCATGTGCTCGACCTGCGCATCGCGATCCATGCGTCCCATGAAGCCATACAGCGCCACCAGCCCCAGCAGCCCGGCCACAATCCTCCAGTTCCGCAGCTTCCGCTGCTGCGCCGCACGCCATCTTCTGATCTGGTTTTCCATGTCCGCCTCCGTCAGTTAAGTCAACGACTTCAAGCACAGCGCCTGCTTGGCGACTGCGTCCACCAACTTCACATCCAGCGCACGTCCGCGCCGGAATTCCTTGATGCCCGCGATCAGCCCCTCAACCAACATACGGGCGCTGCCCTTGCAGTATTGGTACATGCGCAGCACCACTTCGTCGGCAACATCCTCAGTGCCGAAACCTGATTGCACCAGCGCGGCGGCATCCTCCGGCGTGATGCTGCGCACCGTCTCCGGCCAGAAACCGGTGCGGCTGCGTATCTGCTCGAATTGCCCCGTCTCGGGCTTGATGATCCCGGACAAATTTTCAGTGCCGCACAACAAGATGCCGACGTTGGAAAGGTCGCGCAGTCGGCGCAGCAAGTGCAGTTGCTTGCCCGTGAGTGTTTCGGCTTCGTCCACGATCAGCAGGCTGTCGGTATTGCGCAGAGAATCGACCACCGCATTGAAGCGATCCGCCTGACTTCCCTTGCCCTCAAAACCGGCCACGCGCCGCGCCAGCATCTTCACCAGCGTTTGCTGCGTCATCGTCGGGTCGGCCTCGATCAAGTGCGTATTCGGATGCGTCTTGGCGTACTGCTTCACCGCGAAAGTCTTGCCCGTGCCGACCCAGCAACTCAGCACAGCGAAGTTGCGGTAGCGCCGCGCCATCTGGCAGGCCGTATGCGCCAACTTGTAAACGCTGGTTTCCACCGGAACTACGGTGTCGGATGTGGTTTCATCAGCGTGGCGCATCGCCGATTCCACCGAGCCAAGCTGCTTGGTCGGGCTGGTCACATAGCCGCCATTCAATATCTGGTTCAGCGTGCTGGCCGCAACACGTGACAACCGCGCCAGCGCCGCTTGCGAGAATTTGCGCTCTGCCATCCATGCCTGAATGCGTTCGATCAATGCCACATCGGCTTGGGTGTAATGCGGCGGGTAGGTTTTAGTGGTCATGCTTTTCTCCTTTATTAAAAGTGCCGTTCTCATTCATCCCCTCGCCCGCGTGCGGGAGAGGGTTAGGGAGAGGGCGGTGGGCATTAATGGGGCTACGGTTATCGGGTCGCGTCTTGGCCAAGATGTGACCGTAAAACCTCTAGCGTTCCACCACGCTTCCCCGACTCTCATGTAGTGTCTGCGCCACTCATCGCTCCAATCTTCAGCCGAATTAAAAAACGCGCTGCCGCTCCAAAAGTGCGCGATGAATGGTTGAGGGTGCTTTGCTTTGTATGCGTCATAATCTGCTCGACAAAACGCCTCCCACTCGTCCGCATATTGGGAGCTATCCTCCAACCCGGCGGTCATGCTTCGTCTCCTGTGGATGTGTCATCAAGGGTTAGGTCTAGCAATACTTCGTCTTCAACTTCAATCAGCAGTGCTTCGCCTTCCAATGCTTGCGCACCGTCCGCCACCGCATCCGCATCGATCAACAACCCGGCGCGCGCCTTCTGTTCGTCGATCTTCTTTTCAAGGCGCTTGGTGGCATTAACCAGTGCCTTCTGGCGCGTTTCTTCAAGGAATGAAACCGGGACTGTGTCGATCTTGGCAACCAATAGCGCATCGCAAATCAACTCGCCCTTGAGCGTGCGAATCATCACCAGCGCATCGTTGAGCAAGTCGTATTCGAGCAACACCTCTTGATCGTTCCAGGCATGCAGGTCGGGGTGGCTGTAATGACGATTTTTGAACCGCACTTTTGCGCGAAGCACTTTGACGTGAACGGATGGGCGCGCGATCTCGCGGGCACTGGCGTGCGGTGCGATGGGGCTGAGTTCGCGCCAGATTTCCAGACGTGTGCGGTGTTTTTCTTCAGGGTGCGGACGATTGTTGTAGCGCACTATCCAATCGTTGTAGGCCGCGATGAATTCCTGCACTGTGGGCGGAATCATGCGACCCGCCTTGCATTCGTTCACCACCTTGATGAGGTTGTCCGGCGCGGCATCGTCGCCGCAGTAAAAATCCGGCATCCACATCTTGAGGAAATCGTCTTTTACGATGCGGTTATAACGCTCGATATGCCCCTTGCCGTGCGGGTTGTGCGGGATCGAGTAAATGACGTACTGCACGCCTGCGCGGCTGTAGTAACTGGCCGATGCGTCTTCTGTGAGCTTGTTTTTGAAGCCGCTGCCGTTGTCCACATACAGGATGGGCGGCACGTGCCCCCAGCGCTCGAAGGTCTCCGCCCAGCCGATCATCACGTCATATCCGCCTTCGTGCGCCATTATTCGATAGCCCACCATCACGCGCGAACGCAGGTCGATAATGTGCATGATCTCTGGCCGCCAGATGTCTCCCGTGCTGGGGTGTGACAAATAAACGTCGGCGCGGTAGCCGTCCGCCATGTACACATCGCCCGGCAGCAGATTGGTGGTGCAGCGTTCCACCCAAGCCTTTTCGGTGAGCTTGTAGAGTTTCTTGCCGATGCGCGCCGGACTCATCTTGCCGAGGTTGGAAGGCAGCGCATTGAGGTAGCCCTTCACCTGTTCGTAACTGCACCGGATGCCATGCACCTCGGTGATCTGGCGATGCACCGACGACATATCCGGCTTGCTCGGCTGGCTGTAAAGCTCCAGCGCCATGCCCTCCCAGCCACCCTCCATGCGCACCCGCCCTTTATGCTGCGGCAACAGGCCAGACACACCCTCTTCGCGGTACGACTTAACCCACTCGCACAATTGGCTGCGGCTGGGCGAAGTGCGCCCCGCCTTGGCCGAATCGCGCGCCGCGTCAAGAATGCGCACAGGCAAGCGCCCATCGGCGATTCGCGCCAGCAGCAGATCGACCGCCAGATTCTGCGAGCATCCCATGCGCATCTCGGCCTCAACGTGCAGCGCCAGCACTTCGCGCGTCAAGGCGGTAGCCTTGGCTTTGTCCGTCGCCATCTGCCAAGGTGAGCGGATAACCGACGAAAGCTGGATCACCTCGCCGCGCATGGCCGGGCGTTCCCCAATGAGCGGAATTCTCATTTTGGGTTGCGCTCCCATTACTTCACGGCCTTGGATTTATTCTTTGAACCCTCTGGGCGACCTCTGCCTTTGGGCTTTTCAGCCTCGCGCATATCTTCGCGCTGCTGCCTTCTCGCATCCTGTTCACGCGCAATCAGCTCGGCATCCGCAAGCCATGTCTTGGCCTCTTCAACCGAAAGGAAGTGTTCGCCAAGGGTGTATTCAACAGGCGCACCGGCATCCACAATCATGTCCATGATTACCAGTGATCTGGCATGGATGGACTTGATCTGCATGGAGATAAACCCGATGCGCATGTGCCATTCAGCGTCACCCTTATCGGGTTCGCACATCACTTCATCAAATAGCTTGACGAGAGAGTCGATAGCGATCTGCCCTTCGAGCTGATAGGCCAGCGCCTCTTCGCGCACCATGCCCGTGCGGTCTGCGAAAACAGCCTTGCCCACTTGGCGCACCATCTTGTCTTTGTAGCGCCGGAACTCGGAGTCGGTCTTTTCCAATTCGCGCTCCAGCACGTTGGAACGCTTGGTCAGGTCGGCGTTTTGCGCGGCCAGTTCAGCTTGCGTGGCGCGCTCTTTGTCCAGTAAATCTTCCGCCAGCTCCAGCAAATCATCCTTGTCGCCTGTCTTTGCCACTTCGATCAGGGCGGTGCGCTGGTCGGCTGGCAGCTTGCGATACTGGCGCAGCTCGCGGTAACCGATGCCCATGCTGGACATCATTTTCAAAGCATCCTCGCCGAATGCGTGCAGGTTGGCGATGTCTTGGTTGGCCTTTTCGTCCGACATGCCAAGCAGCTCGCAAAACTCCTCCCAAGTACCCGATAACTCCAAACCGTTTGGCTTCATTCCTTTGAGAGCCTTGTAAAGCTTTGTTTCTTTTACATAGGCAAGTTTGGAAACTCCAATCGTTTGGGAAATTTGGCTAAACGCTGCCGCCGCTTGCGCCTGCCCGAGGAGCTGGTTCACCAGATCGCGCTGGCTTGCCTCGGTTGTCTCGCTCAGCTTTGACAGAAGCTCATTCTGATTGTGCGTTTCCGTCGCTGCTGCCAATGCTTGCTTGGCTTTGCCTGCCGGGATAGCCGCTACCGATTCACCTCCCAAAATATCGAGATCAATCTCATCAACGCTTGTTTTGACTGCCTTGCTCATGTTCACTCCTCGTTAAACTCAAACTCAGGTTGCTGGAACTTTTCCACATTCAATTTGTGCGATGCCAACCCCTCCATGCCCTGCTGGATAGCTGCAATGGTTGATGTGGCATCTGTCTTGTTGGCGTAAAACTGGATCAGCTTCCCCGCTGCGGTGGTAAGCACCTCTTGCAGGGCTTGCATGTCTGCGGCACTGGCATTGCGCCCGGTGGGCATGACGATCATCAAATAGCCGGTGCTGGCCGCCAACCAGCGCGTGACAAAGTTAACGCCAGTGATGAGTTCGTAGGAAGGGATGGAAGAGGCAGGCATCTTCCCGCTTGCCAGCCACTTGTAGAGCAGATCGGCGGTGATGCCCATCAGGTCTGCAATCCGCTCCACCGAGTAGTTCTTTTTCTCCAGCGCGTGGTCTTTGCACAAACGCATCGCATCGCGCAGGCTGTTGGGTTGCACCCGCTTCCAATTCCTACCACGCATTGGAAATACCCCCGCTTGTTCCGTTCCAAACAAATAGCCGCTTAGAACAGGAAAACCCCGTGTTTATTGCGTAAAATGCGCAGCAGTTGACGGGAGACATCATGACAAAAGACTTGATTGAACGAATTGAGCAGCTTGAGATAAAGCTGGCGATGGCTGATGAGCAACTGTTTGCTCAGGAGCAGGTTCTAGCCTGGTTGCTTGCGCAGCAACCTCAGGAAGCAGCGTTAAATTATTTGAGGGAACAGGCCGGCGAACTGGCTGGGAATCCGAAGTTTGCTGAGCTTGTTGTGCTACTCGACTCTCTAAGCGAATCTGTGCGAGAGATGCACGATGCGCGAGCCTCAGCTCAAGTTCGTTAGTGCTGTAAATCTCTTGTGAATTCGGCATAGTGACTACCTCTAAACTGCGATTTGTTCGGGGTTTGGTTTGAGGCCAAGGAATACGGCAGCATCGTGAGCCTTACCCCTGCGCCCCTTGCACTTTCCGCACAGCAGATCGCGTGCGGCTTGATAGTCGATGTTGTTTGTCGCGCAGTGAGCGCGCAGGTTGATGCCTTTGGCAACAAGTTCGGCACGCTTCTTTTGAAGCTTGGCCTTGTTTGTCTTGGTGTCTTTTTTTAGCGTCATTTTGTGGAAATCGGCGGGTTGTTGTCGTTTGATGTGGTGATTATTGTGTAACTGATACACAGT
>JAGVNQ010000213.1 GCA_020053195.1 Sideroxydans sp. | reverse complement strand
GAAACACGGATAAAACCGCGTTTCGCATGATTTTATCCGTGTTTCATCCGTGTCTATCCGTGGCTCAATGATTTTTTTCAGGAGATCAACATGAATCAGATCACCATCATAGGCGCAGGTTTTGCCGCGTTGTCGGCGGCGCGGAAATTGCGCCAGCTCGATGCCAGCGTCGGGATCACGCTCATCGCGCCCAAGGCGGAGTTGGTGTTTTTGCCCAGCCTGATCTGGATTCCTTCCGGCCTGCGGCAGGCGAAAGATTTGCGCATCCCGCTCGACAATTTTCTGCGCGACTACCGCATCGACTTTTTTGCGGGCGAGGCGACCGGGTTGGAGAACGGCGGGCGCACGGTGTTGACCAGCAACGGCATCGTTGCGAACGACGGCCTCATCATCGCCAGCGGCGGGCGCTTCATCAAAAAGTTGCCGGGCATAGAACACGCCATCCTGCCGTGCGAAGGCATCGCCGCCGCAGAACAAATCCGCGAGCGTGTGGCCGCGCTGGAACAGGGCAACATCGCGCTGGGATTTTCCGGCAACCCGAACGAGCCGACAGCCATGCGCGGTGGCCCGATCTTTGAATTTCTGTTCGGGCTGGACACTCAATTACGCCGCGAAGGTCGGCGCGAAAAAATCGGTCTCACCTTCTTCAACCCCATGCCCAATCCCGGCAACCGTCTGGGCGAACGCGCGGTAAAACGCCTGATGGCGGAGATGGACAAACGCGGCATCAACAAACAGCTCGGCCACAAACTGGTCGGCTTCGAGGCGGATAAAGTGAAGATCGAAGGCGGCGAATTCGCCGCCGACCTCATCATTTTTATGCCCGGCCTGACCGGCAATCTGTGGTTCGACCAGACCAGCCTGCCGCGCTCGCCGGGCGGCTTGCTCAAGGCCGACGCGCAGTGCCGTGTCGAAGGCTTTGCGGCGACCTACGTCGTCGGCGATTCCGGCAGCTTTCCCGGCCCCGACTGGATGCCAAAACAGGCGCACATGGCTGACCTGCAAGGCGAAGCCGCCGCCGCGAATCTGCTGACAGAATTGGCGGGCGGCAACCCGCAACAAACTTTCAAAGTGGAGCTGGTGTGTATCGTGGATAGCCTGGATGCGGGCATGCTGGTGCGGCGCACGCCGGACAGCGACCTGGCTTTGCCGCCGCTCGGCTTGATGCACCACGCCAAGTCGGCTTTTGAAAAATGGTATTTGCGCAAGTACCGCTAAATCCGTCATTCCGGCGAAGGCCGGAATCCAGCGATCAAAAAAACGCTGCGAAGCAGACAAAACCCAAGTGCTGTTCCACTCGCGTGGGAATTTGTTTTTCAACTGGATTCCGGCCTTCGCCGGAATAACGGTGTAACAACCGTTTTTGATAACCCCACCTCATGGGAACGCCCGCCAATAGGCGATCTACGTCATTCACTTGATGGAGATGCCCGTGTTTACTGGCTTCCCGATGAGTGCCATTAAAAATTTCCCAAAATAACCGCTTGGCGAACGCATCGTCAGCTTGCCGAAAGCCTGCGCTGGCTATAATTGTCCATCATCACCCGAGCAAAGAGGCCGAGCCGTGAGCGCTATCCATCCTTCCGAGTTGTCGTTTATCACCAAACACGCGCCGTTCGACCGCATGGAGCTGGCGCATATCATGTGGATGATGGAGCGCATGAAGCTGGGGTATTACGCCGAGGGCGAGGTGATTGTGTCGCCGGAGCAGGGCGCGGTGGATCGCTTTCTGGTGATTAAGCAGGGCATGGTGCACGGCGAGCAGAATGTGGCGCATGCGTCCGAAGCGGATACCTGGCTGGAGCTGGCCGAGGGCGAATGTTTTCCGCTGGGTGCGTTGCTGGCGAACCGTCCGGTGGCGAGTATTTACCGTGCGGGCAGCGACACGTTTTGTTACGAGCTGGGCGCGGGCGATTTCAGCGAGCTGATCGGCAAAAGCGCCGCCTTCCGCGATTTCTGCACGCGCCGTATCGCCAATTTGCTGGAACATTCCAAGCAAGTCATTCAGGCGCAATACAGCCATTCCAGCGTGGAGCAACAATCGCTGGCCAGTCCCATGTCGTCGATTATCCGCCGTGCGCCGGTCACCTGTGCGCCGCAAACCAGCGTGCGCCAAGTGCTGGAGATCATGCGCGAGCAGCGCATCGGTTCGATGATCGCGGTGGATGAAGCGCAGCGCCCGCTGGGCATCCTCACGTTGCACGACGTGCTCGACCGCATCGCCATTCCGCAGATCGACCTCGACCAGCCGGTCATCAACGTGATGAGCGCGCAACTGTCCAGCATGGCCCCGCAGGCGCTGGCGCACGAGGCGGCGCTGTTGATGGCCAAACACGGTTTCCGCCATGTGCTGGTGGTGGAAAATGAAAAGCTGGTGGGGCTGGTTTCGGAAAAAGATTTGTTCGCGTTGCAACGCGTCGGCCTGCGCCAGATCGGCGCGACCATACGCCACGCTGAAACGGTCGAGGTGTTGCAGCAGGGCGCAGCCGACATCCGCAAAATGGCGCACAGCATGATGGCGCAGGGTGTGGCACCGGAACAGTTGACGCAATTTATTTCCACCTTCAACGACTTGCTCACCGCGCGCGTGGTGGAGCTGGAATGCAAGGCCAGCGGCCTGACCGATAACCTTCTGTGCGAGGGAATGTGCTGGATGGCGCTGGGTTCGGAAGGCCGCTACGAGCAGACGCTCAACACCGATCAAGACAACGCGATTATTTTCATCGTGCCGCCAGGCAAAACGGCGGACGAGGTGCGCGCGCAATTGTTGCCGCTCGCGCGGCGCATCAACCAGACGCTGGCGGTTTGCGGCTTCCCGCTGTGCAAAGGCGAAATCATGGCGAGCAATCCCAAGTGGTGTTTGTCGCTGGAAGAATGGAAGCGCACGTTTAACCATTGGATAGACGGCGGTTCACCCGAGTCGCTGTTGAATGCGTCCATCTTTTTCGATTTCCGTTCGTTGTACGGCGCGGAACATCTGGCCGAAGATTTGCGCGGCTGGCTGGCGCGCGCGGCCTGCGACAACAGCCGCTTCCAGCACATGATGGCGCAGAACGCGTTGCGCAACCGCCCGCCGCTGGGCGTGGTGCGCGACTTCGTGCTGGGCAAGGAAAACAAGCTCGATCTCAAAATGAACGGCATCACCCCGTTCGTCGATGCGGCGCGCATCTTCGGGCTGGCCGCCGGGGTGACGCACACCAACACTATCCAGCGCTTGCGCGCGAGTGCGGCCAAAATGAATGTGCCCGAGCCGGAGATCGAGGCGTGGATCAACGCGCTGCTGTTTATCCAGGTGTTGCGCCTGCGCCACCACGACCACGCCAGTTCGCAGGGGCAGTGCGACGAGGTGCTGGACAATCTGATTGATCCCGAAAAATTGAACGAGCTGGACAGGCGCATCCTGAAAGAGGCATTCCGTCAGGCGCGCAAGTTGCAGGCGCGGTTGGCGTTGGAGTACCAGCTTTGATCCGGCTGTTACAGCGCTGGTTGACCCCGCGCCCGCGTCTGACCGAGCCGCAGGCGGCGCGCTTGGCGGCGTGGCAGGCGCTGCCGGATGAGGTGCAGAACGCGGCGTTCTACCATTCGCGCTGCGTGGTGGTGGATGTCGAAACCACCGGGCTGAATCTAATGACCGACACGCTGATTTCCATCGGTGCGGTGGCGCTGGTGGATGGCAAAATCGCGTTGGGCGACAGCTATTACGTGGTGTTGCAGCAGCGCGAAAGCAGCGGCAAGGAAAATATTCTGATCCACGGCATTTCGGGCAGCGTGCAACGCGAAGGCAAAGATCCGGTGGATGCCTTGCTGGATTTTCTCGAATATCTGGGCAAATCGCCGCTGGTGGCTTTCCATGTCACCTTCGACGAAACCATGATTAAACGCGCCCTGCGCCAATATCTGGGGTTGACGTTGAAACACTCATGGCTGGATCTGGCTTACGTCATGCCCGCGTTATACCCGACCCTAGCGTATAGCCATCGCTGTCTGGATGACTGGATCAACCGCTTCAAAATCCACATCGAAGTCCGTCACAACGCGCTGGCGGATGCGCTGGCCACCGCGCAGTTGTTGCAGATCGCCGTGTCGCGCGCGCGCGGCAAAGGGGTCGCCGATTTCGCCGAGCTGCGCGGGATGGAGCGGACGCAGCGCTGGGCGAGTGGCGTAAGCTGAGAGTAAGTTTGCCCAAGTAAGCTCCCGATTCGTAGTGCGAAGAGGTCGGCTAAGGCTGGCCTGGTTGAT
>JAGVNQ010000300.1 GCA_020053195.1 Sideroxydans sp. | reverse complement strand
TGTTCGTTCAACAGCGACACCAGCGCTTCGCCCACGCCCAGCTCGGTGATGACGGCTTGTTCGTCCAGCTCCGGGTTGTCGCGCATGGTTTCGGCGGCGGCGCGCACGGCTTTTTGGTCGCGCGCGGAAAAGGCGCGCAAGGCGTGTTGCACGCGGTTGCCGAGCTGTCCCAAAATTTTGTCCGGCACGTCCGCCGGGTTCTGCGTGACGAAATATACGCCCACGCCTTTGGAGCGGATCAGGCGCACCACTTGTTCGATTTTGTCGATCAGCGCGGCGGGTGCGTCGCTGAACAGCAAATGCGCTTCGTCGAAGAAAAACACCAGCTTGGGTTTTTCCAAATCGCCCGCTTCCGGCAAATTCTCAAACAGCTCCGACAACAGCCACAGCAGCAGCGTCGAATACACCTTGGGCGCTTGCATCAACTGGTCGGCGGCGAGAATGTTGACCATGCCCGCGCCTTTGTCGGTCTGCATCAAGTCGTCGATATTCAGCATCGGCTCGCCGAAAATCTGCTCCGCGCCCTGGCTACTCAGTTCCAGCAGTCCGCGCTGGATCGCGCCAATGCTGGCGGCGGAAACGTTGCCGTATTCGGTGGTGAACTCTTTCGCGTTGTCGCCCACATGTTGCACCATCGCGCGCAGGTCTTTGAAATCGAGCAGCAACATGCCGTTGTCGTCGGCGATTTTGAACACCAGCGCCAACACGCCTTGCTGCGTATCGTTCAGATTCAACATGCGCCCCAGCAACAGCGGCCCCATGTCCGACACCGTGGCGCGCACCGGATGTCCCTGCTTGCCCGCCACATCCCAAAACGTCACCGGAAACGCGCGGTGCGCAAAGTCGTCCAGTTTGAGTTGCTCCACGCGCGCCGCCACCTTGGCATTGCCGCCGCCCACTTTTGCGATGCCGGACAAATCGCCCTTGATGTCCGACATAAACACCGGCACGCCGATGCGGCTAAACGATTCCGCCAGCGATTGCAGCGTCACCGTTTTGCCCGTGCCGGTCGCGCCGGTAATCAGCCCGTGGCGGTTAGCCATCTGCGGCAGCAGCGCGAGTTCGTGGCGGTCGTTTTGGGCGATGAGTAAGGGAGCGGTCATGCGGAAATTTCCTTGTTGGTGGGTTGCGGGAGTGGACGCGATTCTATCCGGCGATGCGCTGCCGGTTCAACGGAATTTTCCTGCGAAAAATGATGTTTTTGAAAGGTGGTTGCTCGGGAAGGCGCGCCAATGCTTGATCTACGCGATGTAGTTGACGGGAAGCCAGTAAATACGCCAGTCTTCACGATGGGCGCTGTATTTGCGTCATGTAGTGCGTTGATCGAAACCGCCACCGTAGTCTCGCCCCGCTGCTCTGCACCAGAATGCCCGCCGGGGTGTAGTAGCGGGCATTCCTGTTGAACCGCGCAGCCATGCGGTTTATGGCGCGGCAGGTTTGTTCAATTCCTTGTTGAGCGACTCAATGCGGCGGTTGGCATCTTTGGTCAGCGCGTGACTGGCATATTTCGAGGCGAATTCAACGTAGAGTTTTCTTGCCGCTTCCTTGTCTTTGAGTTTGTTCTCGGTGATGTCGGCGTTGTTGAATTGCGCTTTGACCGCTTCGTCGTCTTGCGGAGCCAGCGCCATGATGCGCAGGTTGATGTCTATCGCGGATTTCCAGTCTTCGGTGGTGAACATGGCCAGACGTTCGGCGGCCAGCAGTGCTTGCAGGCCATCCGCGCCTTTGAAGATGTCGGCGATTTTCAGATGGCTTTCAATCGCGCGCGCGGGCTGGCTGATTTTGTTTTGCTGGATGTTGGCCATGGCGCGTAACGCGCGCAACACGACGGGATCGTCTTTGTATTTCGCCACCACCGCCTCGTAGATTTTGAGGGCGTTGGGATAGTCGCGCAAGTCGTCGTCGTAAATCGCGCCCAGCAGTTCGTAAGCCTGTTTGGTTTCGGCGGAGTCGGGGAATTCGGCGATCAGTTTGTTGTAGGCTTTCGCCGCCGGTTCGAACGCGTTCAAACTTTTTCGCTGCACATTGCCGACCGACAGCAGGCTGTCGGGGCGCAGCGGGCTGGCCGGGTACAGCGCCAGCATTTTGTCCAGGTGATACAGCGCCACCTGCGGGTCGAGCAACATCATCTGGCGCGCCAGCGCGTGTTCGATCACATCTTCCTGCATCCAACTCTGGTTGCTGGTCAGGAACGAGGCGCACGCCTCGGCGATGGCTGCGGCAAAATCTTTTTCGGTATTGCCGCCCAGATAACGCAGCATGCCTGCCACGCGCTCGTCGCGCTCGCCAGTCAGTTTGTCCGGTTGCGCGCTCATCGCTTTCAGTGTTTCGGCATGTTTTTTCAGGTTATCGCCCGCCAGCGCTTGCAATTGTTTGGCGGCTTCTTTGGCGAAAGCAGAATCGGGATAAGCCGCGCGCAACATCAGCCAGTCGATGGCGGCTGCCGCGTGGTTGTCGGTGCGTTGATGCACTTGCGCCATCAGATGCCAAACCTCGGCGCTTTCGGGGAAATCGGGGAAACGTTCCACGAAACTGCGCATGTCGGCCAGCAAATCCGCGTCGATTGGTTTGGACGAGGAAGACAAAAATCTCGAAAACAGATTTTTGCTGGGCATGGTGTTTTTGATCGTGCTGCGCAACAGCTCCACTTTGGGCAAGGCCAGATTTTGCTGGGTCGCGCGGATCTTGCCGGCGGCGGTTTCGACCGGCGGGGCGGGTGGTG
>JAGVNQ010000308.1 GCA_020053195.1 Sideroxydans sp. | reverse complement strand
CTGTACGACATGCAGGATGTGTTGGATTTGAAATAAGCAATCACTCCTTTCTCCCGCAGCTGTGTAGGATGGGTGGAGCGCAGCGCAACCCATCATTTGGTTATATCGAATTTGTAACGATGGGTTACGCTGCGCTCCACCCATCCTACTGAAACAGGAGTCGCCATGCGCAACATCGTGTTATTCGGTGATGAAAATCACAAATTCGTGTTGCTGAACGAGAGCGATCCCGGCGAGGAAGACGGCGTTCGCTCCAACCAGTATTTGATCCAGCATCAGGACGACGGCGTGCTGCTCGACCCGGGCGGCTTTGGCGTGATGCCGCGCGTGCTGGCCGAGTTGCTGCGTTATCTCGGCCCGCAACAATTGAAAGCCATCGTGCTTTCGCACCAAGACCCGGACATCGTCGGCGGTCTTTCCACCTGGCTGGAACTGACCGGTGCGCCGGTGTATGTCTCCGAAATCTGGATGCGTTTTCTGCCGCATTACGGCATCAAAGGCGTGAGCCGTTTCGTCGGCGTGCCGGATGTCGGCATGCCGTTGCACGTGGCTCCCGGCTTCGATCTGCAACTCGTCCCCGCGCATTTCCTGCACTCCGAAGGTCAGATCAACGTTTACGATCCGCTCTCCAAAATTCTGTTCAGCGGCGACATCGGCGCGGCCATGTTGCCGACCGACAAGGACTACACTTATGTCGATGATTTTGCCGCGCACCTGCCGTTTATCGAAGGCTTCCACCGCCGCTACATGTGTTCCAACCGCGCCGCGCGCATCTGGGTGGATCGCGTGTCCAAACTGGACATCGACATGATCGCGCCGCAGCACGGTCCTATTTATCGCGGCAAAGCGGTGGGCGAATTTCTGGCGTGGTTCAAGGAGCTGCAATGCGGTATCGACTTGATGCTTGAGGACGGGCGGGTCTGACATGGCCTCCATCTTCTCGGTCGCGCCGCAAAATCTGGAAGAGATGCGCCAGCACGTGCTGGAGCGTTTCGCCTCGCTGATCGAAAGCCAGACGCGCACCCAGTTGTTCGCCGAAAACATCGGCGCGCTGGTACACGATGTGAACGCCGAGATCAACGCCGGGCACAAGAAAAGCATCGCGATGTTGAGCCGTTTCGACATCAGTCACGACGAGCGCGACGAACTGCAAACGCGCTTGCGCAACGATATGGCAATGGCCGAGCGGTTGGATAAAACGCTGGCGCTGTTGCTGAGCGAACGCACGCGCCAATGGAGCGAAAACGACGTGCATCTGAAGCGCGTCATGCTGGAGTTCAACGGCACGGTGGAAAAACTGGCGGGCACGCTGATCGAAAAGGATCTGCTCGAACGGCAGAGCCACGTGCTGGAAAACATCATCATCTCGCACGAAAAAGTCACGCAATGGCGCATGTTTGTGCAGGAAATTTTGTCCAATTTCCATTCCATTTTTCCGTTCAATTTTTTCTTTATCGCCTTCGCCGAAGAGCACGGCTTAACGCTGTATCTGTATTTTCTCGGCGACTATACGGACGAGATGAAGGTGATGGTGCGCGGCAAGCTCAAGCGCGAAATGCTGGCCAAACTTGAACTGCCGCAGGACACGATGACCGACATCGAAGAGTTCAATCTTGTCGCGCACAACAAAGTGGAATCGGTGACCGACATCGACCTCATTACCGTGCGCGTGCCGGAACTGGACCCGGTTAATCTGGCGGGCGTGCTGGGCGTGGCTTACGGCGCGCTGCACAAACTCACCGCGCAGGAAGCCAGCGTCATCCGCTCCATTCTCGCGGTGATGGTGATGGTGGTCGGCTCCAGCAAAGCGCTGAGCAAATCGCTGGACGAGCTGGAGTATTACTCCACGCACGACCCGCTTACCGGCTTGCACAACCGGCGCTACTTCAACGAAATGCTGGAGTACGAAATCGAACGCTCGGAACGCCACGGCCACCAGTTCTGCATCCTGATGCTGGACCTGGACGACTTCAAAGACATCAACGACACCTACGGCCACCCGTGCGGTGACACCACGCTGCGCAGCGTGGCCGAACTGTTGCGCCACAGCACGCGCAAAGGCGATCTGACCACGCGCATCGGCGGCGACGAGTTCGCCATTATCCTTACCGAGACTTCGCCGTCCGACGCGCAGCAAGTGGCGGAGAAACTGCGCACCGAACTGCGCGAACACAAGTTCGAAGCGCCCGCCGACAAATCCTTCCACCTCACGGTGTCCATCGGCTTGATCGCTTATCCCGACGACGCGCAAAACATCACCGATCTGATGGCGGGCGTTGACATCGGCCTGTATCGCGCCAAATCCATCGGCAAAGACAGCGTGTGTACGGTAGATGAAGCGGAACACAAAATTACGAGCGGGCGCAATGTGCGCGACCATGCGGAGCACATGCGCGAAGCGTTGCGCGACGACCACATCCAGCCCTTCTTCCAGCCCATCATCCATTGCCAAAGCGGCGAGGTGTTCGCCTACGAAGCGCTGGCGCGCCTGATCGAGCCGAACGGCGCGACCATCTGCGCCGAAAACTTCATCACCACCATGGAGAAATACGGGCTGGGGCGCGAATTGGACAAAGTGATGATCCAGAAATCGCTGTCCACGTTGAAAGCGCGCATCGCCAACAACGGCGCGCCGTGCAAACTGTTCATCAACCTTTCGTCGCAGGAAATTCAAGGTCGCGGCGTACTGGGCTACGCCGAGAACATGTGCCAGCAACTGGAAATTCCGCCGCAGAAAATCGTGTTTGAATTGCTCGAACGCGATGCCATCGGCGACATGAACCGCATGCGCAAATTCCTCGCCGAACTGCGCCGCAGCGGCTTCTCCTTCGCGCTGGACGACTTCGGCAGCGGCTACAACTCCTTCCACTATTTGCGCGAATTACATTTTGAATTCGTCAAACTCGACGGCAACTTCGTGCGCAACATCCTCGTCTCAAAAATTGACTACGCGCTGGTCAACAACCTCAGCCACCTGTGCCGCGACCTGGGCATGAACATGGTGGCCGAATACGTCGAATCGCAAGAGATCATGGACGCGCTGAAAGACATCGGAGTTGATTACGCGCAAGGATTTCATCTGGGCGTGCCTACGCCGAGGATGGGTTAGGTAGGTCGGGTTTCAACCCGACATGTCGGGCTAAAGCCCGACCTACAACCCCGTTGGTTGCGCGACAAAACGCAACGCTAAACCACCAGCATCTTGACCCCGATCAGCACCAGCACCACGCCGCCGAAAATCTCCGCGCGGCTTTCCAGCCAAGTTCCGCTGCGCTTGCCGATAATCACGCCGACCCAACTGAACGCAAACGTCGTCACGCCGATAATCGCGCAAGCCAGATAAGGATTGAAATCCAGCAGCGTCAGGCTAAACCCGGCGGCCATCGCGTCAATGCTGGTGGCGATGGCGAGCAGCAACATCATCTTGTTGGTGATCGCCGCGAGGTTCTCCTCGATGCCTTCCTGCATTCCTTCGTAAATCATCTTGCCGCCAATCAGCGCCAGCAAACCAAACGCGATCCAGTGCGCGTAAGCCTCCACCCAACCCAACACCCCCTTGCCGCCGAGGTAGCCGATAAACGGCATCAGCGCTTGAAACAAACCAAAGAACAACCCGGCCTTCAAGCCCAAGCCACGGTGGTCGCCTTTTGAACCGAGGCCGATGGAAACGGCGAAGGCATCCATGCTCAGCGCCACGGCTAAAACGATTACTTCAAACATATCAAGGTCTCGCAATGATGGAAATGCCGTGTGTCCGACGCGGCGCGGCATTATACGCAGCCCGCAAGCGGATGGTTTAGCGGCGGCAACTGATTTCAAATATCCCACCTCACGGGAATGCCCGCCAATAGGCGATCTACATCATGTGGTCGATGGGGATGCCCGTCGATAGGGGCTTGCGGGCAGGACGGCTAAATATTTTCGAGTAGTTCACAAAAATGCGCTTTCTCGTCTGGAAACTTCGCCGCAATAGCAAGTATGATTCGCGTCGCCGTTTTTGGATCAAGAAAATTCATCTCATCAAAGGAGAATATTCGTGCGTGACCTCCGTTACCTCAAGCAGATACTTCAACTCATCCTTCTGTCGCTGCTCGTTTCGTCCTGCGGCGGCGGCGGGGGCGGCGGCACCACGAGCGCATTATCGTTCTCGCCAGCCACGGTATCGGCCAATATTGCGTATGGCACGTCGGCCACGTTGACCGTGCACGCAACGGCGACCAATCCAAGCTTGTTCACCGGGACTGTGTACGTGGCTGTAGTGGACAGCGCCGCGCTTCTGCTTCCCAGCATGGAGTTGGCCGCAGTTGACGCCGACACCTTCTCCGCGACCTTCCACACTTCGCCGACGTTAGCTCAAGGACATTATCAGGGCAGCTTCCAGGTGCATTTGTGCGCTGATTATCAATGTTCGAATGAATACTCGGGGTCGCCGGTCGCACTGCCTTATGACATTACCGTAGCTCCGGCGCCGCTTCAGGCGATCCCTGCCACTTCGACGGCTGCATCCGTGCACCACGGCGCGGCAACAGCAGGTTCCGTTAACGTGAGCGTCAGCGGTCCTTCGTTGGCCTGGACGGCAACCACCCCGGCGACATGGCTCCAGATCAACGGTGGAGCGGGATGGGGTGCGGGCAACTTCACGGTTGACTATCTGACATCCGTCTTGAGTGAGGGTAATTACTCCGACTCGGTCACGGTAAGCTCGTCCGATGGGCAGACGGTGGTCTTGCCGTTCACCTTGACGGTGCTGCCGACGAACTTTGTCATCACCTCCGGGACTCCCAGCTTCAACGCGATCAACGGTGAGCCCATTGCCTCGCAGACGCTGAACTTCGCGCTCGACAACGATATTCCAACCGACTGGAGCGCCACCAACTCGGCAGCATGGCTGCTTGCAACACCGCTCTCCGGCACGACACCGGCGGCGATGACGCTGCAACCGGATCCAAGCATAGGGTCTCTCAGCAGCGGCTCGTACACGGCGAACCTGGTGCTGTCGGCGGCTGGCATACCCGACATTACTGTCAGCCCGCAGTTGACTCTGACCAAGGCCACCTTGTCCGCGCCTACTCTTGCGGTCACGCTCGGCGGTGCGAAAGGCCGCGACCTGACCACTCCGCAGTCGCTTGCGGTCAGCCTCAATACCGGCACCACCGCATGGCCCTTCACGCTGTCCGGCCTTCCGGTCTGGCTGTCCAGCACAACTACAACCGGCAGCGTGAGTCAGAGCGGAACGACGCTTTCCTTCGTGCCACAAGCCGCAGGCATCACCCCCGGCTCAACGTCCGCGACCGTGTCGGTTAACTCAAACATCAATGGCGACACGGTCACTCTGCCCGTCACCGTAAACCTGAACGCCGACCAGCGTCGCCTGCTCGCCTCGGAATGGGGTGTCGCCATGGCCAGCACGCCAACCGGAACGACGCTCACGCACACCGTCAGCATCAGTGACAACTTCGGCGGTACGCAAAACTGGAGCGCCAGCTCCGATGTGGCTTGGCTGTCGGTCACCAGTGCCGGCGACACGGTCGCCAGCCCGAGTCTGATACTGACTGCCGACCCGGCGACGCTGGCGAATGAAACCGTCTCGTATGCGAATGTCACCGTCAGCGCGGCGACCGCCGGGATTGAGCCCGCAGTCATCCGCGTCGCCCTGTGGAAGAGCGCGACAGGGCTGGCTGCAATCACCAGTCTGTCGCAGCAGTACACGAATATCATTGCCGACACGATCCGGCCCTACGTCTATGTCAATAACGGTGGCACTGACATTGATGTCTTCAACGCCCATACCGCACAAAAGATTGGAACCGTCGCAAATGCGGGCGCGGCACTCGGGCAAATGAGCGTTTCGCCCGACGGTCAACGCCTGTACGCGCTGGACATCGCGGCACCGTCAATAGCGGTGGTCGATTTGACCACGCTGAGCAAGACAACGGACTGGGCGCTCGGTAATGCTGTCGGCCAGATCACCTCGGTGCTTGCGTTCCGCCCGAACGGTGTGGATGTGGTGCTGGTGGGTGACGGAACGGCCTATATCGGCGGCAATAGCATCGGCGGCGGGCATGTGTCCGGCGACTTGCTGCTTACCACCGCAGATGGGAAGTATGTCTTTGACGGCTTGGGAGGGCGTCGTCTCAGCGCGGACTACTCGGCCATGTCGGGTGGGGCGCTATTCACTCCGCTCGTTAATTTTCTCAATCTCTATTCCGGCGGCAATCATCAAGATACTGCAATCAACAAAACTGGAACACGCGTCTACACCGCTTCCGGCGGCGGCACGTTAGGAGAAACGGGCTTTATGGGCTACAAATGCGCCGCCATCGATGTTGCTTCGGGAGCGCTGATTGCTGCCCTGTCGGGCGGCGATGCGTACCCGAACAACGTCGAGGTGACTGCCGACGGACGCGTGATCTGCGGCATTTCCGGCTGGTACTCAACCTACGATATCTTTGTGCATTCGTCGAGCGGCGCTTTCTTGAATGGTTACAAGTTTGCCGGTTACGCCAAAGAACTCCTCGCGGGCAAGATGGTGGTCACGTCGGACGGTTTTGTGGTCGTTGGTCTGACGAGTGATCCGGTCATCGCCTTCGTGCCCATTGGCGGCCCCTGAGCAAGGAAGCTGGCTAGGGTGATCTTGGGCTTTTGCGGCTGAGTTGCGTTTTTATCAATCGCAAAACATCGTGGAAACGCCCGTCAATAGGCGATCTGCGCCATGTGCTTGATGGAGATGCCCGTGTTTGTTGGCTTGGCATCAAATTGCAGATTTGTTTTTTGGGGAATCAGTCGTTTTTGAAAAGCTTTGGGCGGCTAGCCCTCCTTGCCGCAATCCCGCATTTCACGGCGTTCTATGCGGGCTAGGTTGTTCTGTTGGCTGGCAAATTTGATGGGTCGCCCCACTTCGGCTATAATGCGCGCCAATTCAAAAGCGGGATGAACACACGGTTCTCCCGCTTCTTTATGTCCAGTTCAAGGAGCATCCGGTGTCGCAAACAAGTCCTGCCATTTTAGTTTTAGCCGATGGGACAGTGTTTCGCGGAACTGCCATCGGCGCGTCGGGCAGCAGCGTGGGTGAGGTGGTTTTCAACACGTCCATCACCGGCTATCAGGAAATTCTCACCGACCCGTCGTATTGCAAGCAGATCGTCACGCTGACTTATCCGCACATCGGTAACGTGGGTTGCAACCCGGAAGATGTGGAGTCGCGCCAGGTGTTCGCCAGCGGCCTCATCATCCGCGATCTTTCCATGACGGTGAGCAATTTCCGCAGCACGCAGTCTCTTCCCGAATATCTGAAAGCCAATAATGTGGTCGCCATCGCGGGCATAGACACGCGCAAGCTGACGCGCATCCTGCGCAGCAAAGGCGCGCAGAACGGTTGCATCGCCACCGGCGATGATGTCGAAGCCGCATTGAAAGCGGCGCGCGCTTTCGCCGGTTTGGCGGGCATGGATCTGGCGCAGGTGGTGACTTGCGATAAGTCTTACCCGTGGGCGCAGCGCGAGTGGAAGTTGGGCAAGGGCTTCAGCGATGTGGCCGAGACAAAATTTCACGTGGTGGCTTACGACTTCGGCGTGAAGCGCAATATCTTGCGCATGCTGGCCGAGCGCGGTTGCAAGATCACGGTGGTTCCCGCCAAGACTTCCGCCGCCGAGGTGCTGGCAATGCAGCCGGACGGCGTGTTCCTGTCCAACGGTCCCGGCGATCCCGAGCCGTGCGATTACGCGATTGCCGCTACACAGAAATTCCTCGAAGTAGGCATGCCGCTGTTCGGCATCTGTCTGGGACATCAGATTCTCGGCCTCGCTTCGGGTGCGAAGACGGTGAAGATGAAGTTCGGCCATCGCGGCGCGAACCATCCGGTGCAGGATACGCAGACCAAGCGCGTGATGATTACCAGCCAGAACCACGGCTTTGCGGTGGATGCGGCGACGCTGCCCGCGAATGCGCGCGTGACGCACATCTCGTTGTTCGACGGCACGCTGCAAGGTTTCGAGCTGACCGATAAACCCGCGTTCTGTTTTCAAGGCCATCCCGAAGCCAGCCCCGGCCCGCATGATGTGGACGGGTTGTTCGATAAATTCGTGGGATTGATGCAGAAAAGTCGCTAGTCGGTAGTCGCTAGTCGTTAGTTGAAGCTATCGGCCAGCGGTTTAACTAACGACTAATGACTAGTAACTAACGACTGAAAAAATGCCAAAACGTACTGACATAAAAAGCATTCTGATTATCGGCGCTGGCCCCATCGTCATCGGGCAGGCGTGCGAGTTCGACTATTCCGGCGCGCAGGCTTGCAAGGCGCTGAAGGAGGAGGGCTACCGCGTCATTCTGGTGAACTCGAATCCGGCCACGATCATGACCGACCCGGAGATGGCGGACGCGACTTACATCGAGCCTATCACCTGGAAGATGGTGGAAAAGATCATCGCCAAGGAGCGTCCCGATGCGATCCTGCCGACCATGGGCGGGCAGACCGCGCTGAACTGCGCGCTCGATCTGGCCAAACACGGCGTGCTGGAAAAATACAACGTGGAGATGATCGGCGCGTCGCGCGAAGCCATCGACATGGCGGAAGACCGCGAGAAATTCAAGCAGGCGATGACGCGCATCGGGCTGGCCTCGGCGCGTTCGGCCATCGCGCATTCCATGGAAGAGGCGCTGCAAGTGCAGCAGGTGATGGGCTATCCCACGGTGATTCGCCCGTCGTTCACCATGGGCGGCAGCGGCGGCGGCATCGCTTACAACCGCGAAGAATTCGTGGAGATTTGCGAGCGCGGTCTGGAGGCCTCGCCGACCAAAGAGTTGCTGATCGAGGAATCGCTGCTCGGCTGGAAAGAATTCGAGATGGAGGTGGTGCGTGATCGCAATGACAATTGCATCATCATCTGTTCCATCGAAAACCTCGACCCGATGGGTGTGCATACCGGCGACTCCATCACTGTTGCCCCGGCGCAGACGCTGACCGACAAGGAATACCAGATCATGCGCGATGCCTCGCTGGCAGTATTGCGCGAGATCGGCGTGGAGACCGGCGGTTCCAACGTGCAGTTCTCCATCAACCCGGACGACGGGCGCATGGTGGTGATCGAGATGAATCCGCGCGTGTCGCGTTCTTCCGCGCTGGCTTCCAAAGCGACTGGATTTCCGATTGCCAAGGTCGCGGCAAAACTGGCGATAGGTTACACGCTGGACGAATTGAAGAACGACATCACCGGCGGCGCAACACCGGCTTCGTTTGAGCCGACTATCGACTACGTCGTTACAAAAATTCCGCGTTTCGCGTTTGAGAAATTCCCGCAAGCCAATGACCGTCTGACCACGCAAATGAAATCGGTGGGCGAGGTGATGGCGATTGGCCGCACCTTCCAGGAGTCGTTCCAGAAAGCCTTGCGCGGTCTGGAAGTTGGTGTGAACGGATTAGATACCAAATTTGCCGACCGCGAAGCCATTGTGTCCGAGATGGGCAACCCCGGACCGGATCGTATCTGGGCGGTGAGTGATGCGTTCCGCATTGGCATGAGCGTGGAAGAAGTGTTCAACGTCAGCAAGATCGACCCGTGGTTTTTGGTGCAGATCGAAGACCTGATCCGCCAGGAACAGGAATTGTCGGGACACACGCTGGAAAGCATCACTGCCGATCATCTGCGCGCCTTGAAGCGCAGCGGTTTCGCCGATGCGCGGCTGGCCGCGTTGCTGGGTATTGACGATGAATCGGTGCGCGCTTACCGTCATGCGCTGGGTATTCGTCCGGTGTTCAAGCGCGTGGATACCTGCGCGGCCGAGTTCGCCACCAACACCGCTTACATGTATTCCACTTACGAAGAAGAGTGCGAATCGCAGCCGACCAACAACAAAAAGATCATGGTGCTGGGCGGCGGGCCTAACCGTATCGGCCAAGGCATCGAGTTCGACTATTGCTGCGTGCATGCCGCGCTGGCGATGCGCGAAGACGGCTACGAGACCATCATGGTCAACTGCAATCCCGAAACGGTTTCCACCGACTACGACACCTCGGATCGTTTGTATTTCGAGCCGTTGACATTGGAAGATGTGCTGGAAGTGGTCGCGGTGGAGAAACCCATCGGCGTGATCGTGCAATACGGCGGGCAAACGCCGTTGAAGCTGGCGCACGGCTTGGCCAAGAACGGCGTGCCCATCATCGGTACCACGCCAGACATGATAGACATGGCGGAAGACCGTGCGCGCTTCCAAGCCATGTTGCGCGAACTGAATTTGAAGCAGCCACCCAACCGCACCGCCAGCAATGTGGCGGACGGCGTGGCCGGTGCAGCCGAGATCGGTTATCCGCTGGTGATGAGGCCAAGCAATGTGCTGGGTGGTCGCGCCATGGAAATCATCCATGCGCAGAACGACCTCGAACGCTACATGCGCGATGCCGAGGAGATGTCCAAGACTTATCCAGAGCGTATGCCGATTTTGCTGGATCGTTTCCTGAATGACGCGATTGAAGTGGATGTAGATGCGGTGTCCGACGGTACGCAAGTCATCATCGGCGGCATCATGGAACACATCGAGCAGGCGGGCGTACACTCCGGCGACTCGGCCTGTTCGCTGCCACCGTATTCACTGTCGGTCAAGTTGCAAGACGAATTGCGCCGCCAGACCGTGGCGATGGCGAAGTCGCTCAATGTGATTGGTTTGATGAATGTGCAATTCGCCATTCAGGGCGAGACGGTATATGTGCTGGAAGTGAATCCGCGCGCCTCGCGCACCGTGCCGTTCGTGTCGAAAGCCACCGGCGTGCCGCTGGCGAAAATTGCCGCGCGCTGCATGGCGGGTCAGACATTGGTTTCGCAAAACTTCACCGCAGAAGTTATCCCGCCGTATTACTCGGTGAAAGAAGCGGTGTTCCCCTTCATCAAATTCCCCGGCGTGGATACCATCCTCGGGCCGGAGATGAAATCCACAGGCGAAGTGATGGGCGTGGGCGCAACCTTCGCCGAAGCGTTCGTAAAATCGCAACTCGCCGCCAGCGTGAAATTGCCCAAGAACGGCAAGGTGTTCATCAGCGTGCGCGACGAAGATAAAGCAGGCACGGTGGAAGTCGCGCGCAACCTGAAGCAACTCGGCTTTACCATTCTGGCGACGCGCGGCACGGCGGTAGCCATCACGGCAGTGGGCGTGGAAGTGACCACGGTAAACAAGGTGGCCGAAGGCCGTCCGCATATCGTGGATATGATTAAAAACGGCGAGGTCAACCTCATCATCAATACGGTGGATAGCAAGCCGTCGGTAATGCGCGATTCGTATTCGATCCGCCACGCGGCGCTGCAAGGCCGGGTGACGTACTACACCACGCTCGCCGGTGCGCGCGCCGCCTGTCTCGGCATGCAGCATCTGGCCGAGTTGCAAGTCTATGACGTGCAGTCGTTGCATCGAAGATTAGTAGCTAGTTATTAGTTAAAACCAAACCCGCACAGCGACAACCCCCACTAACGACTAACGTCCAATAACTAACAACCAAGAAAGTTACTCCATGAGCAAGATTCCATTAACCGTGGTCGGCGCAGAACGGTTGCGCAACGAATTGCACCGTTTGAAAACGGTGGAAAGACCCTCTGTCATCAACGCGATTTCGGAGGCGCGCGCGCAGGGCGATTTGTCGGAAAACGCCGAATACGACGCGGCGAAAGAGAAGCAGTCGTTTGTCGAAGGACGTATCGTCGAACTGGAATTCAAGCTGGGCAGCGCGCAGATCATCGACCCCAAGACGCTCAATGCGGATGGCCGCTGCGTGTTCGGTTCGACCGTGATTCTGGAAGACACCAACAACGGCGACGTGGTGACGTATCAGATCGTGGGCGAGGATGAAGCCGACATCAAACACCGCAAAATTTCCATCAAATCACCCATCGCGCGCGCGCTGATCGGCAAGATCGAAGGCGACATTGCGGAAGTGCAAGCGCCGGGCGGAGTGAGGGAATACGAAGTGGTGGAGGTGCAGTACATCTAAGCAGTTGATAGTCGCTAGACGTTAGTTAAAACCAAAACCGCGTAGCGACAAAACCAACTAACCACTAGCGACTAATGACTATCAACTGCTCTTGCTGCCCAATTGTTTCTTGGTTAGCGATTTGCCAGTGCGGCGTTTGGGGGCTTTGACGATAGGGATGTCCAGCGGGCGATACACTATCAGCGTTTTGCCGATGTTTTGCACCGCACCCGCTTTCAGTATTTCGCAAATTTCTTGCAACATGGCTGCGCGCGCTTCGCGGTCATCGTTCATCACGCGGATTTTCAACAAGTCGTGGCTTTTCAGGCTGCGCTCGATTTCATCCAGAACCGCAGGAGTCAAGCCCGCGTGGCCGATGATGACGATGGGTTTAAGGGAATGCGCGCGCGCTTTGAGTTCGGTACGCTGTGCTACGGAGAGAATCAACATAATGGACATCCTTGATTTAAGGCGCGGATTCTAAACGATGAAGCCTTCTAAAACCAGCAAACAATGGATGATGGAGCATGTGAACGATCCTTTTGTGCAAATGGCGCAAAAGGAAGGCTATCGCTCGCGCGCTGCCTACAAGCTGCTGGAACTCGACGAGCGCGACCATCTGATCAAGCCCGGCATGGTGGTGGTTGACCTGGGTGCTGTTCCCGGCGGCTGGTGTCAGGTGGTGGCAAAAAAAATGGGCGATCACGGGCGCATCATCGCGCTCGACCTGCTGCCGCTCAATCCCTTGCCGCGCGTGGAGTTCATTCAGGGCGACTTCCGCGAGGACAGCGTGCTGGCGCAACTCGAAGAAAAACTCGATGGGCGGCAGATCGGCCTTGTAATTTCCGACATGGCACCCAACATGAGTGGCGTAGTTTCTGCGGATCAGGCGCGCGCCATGTATCTGGCGGAACTGGCGCTGGATTTTGCGGTCAAGCATCTTGCCTCCGGCGGCTCGTTCGCGGTCAAGGTGTTTCAGGGTGTGGGCTTCGAGGAGTATCTGAAGCTGATGCGTAGCCACTTTAGCAAAGTGGTCGCGCGCAAACCCAAAGCCTCGCGCGACCGCAGCAGCGAACAGTATCTGGTGGGACTCGGCAAACTCGGGTAATCATGGTCTAATGCGGCAACATAATTTAAGGCTCAATGTAAGGGGCGATTTGTGAATAATTTATTTAAGAGTGTCGGAATCTGGCTGGTCGTGGCGTTGGTGCTGATGACCGTGTTCAACCAATTTAATACGCGCCAGCAACAAACCGAGCAGGCGAAATTGGATTATTCGCAATTCCTCGACAAAGTAAAAACCGGCCAAATCGAAAAGGTGACCATCGAAGGCCGCACGTTGAAGGCGATCACCACCGAGGGTACGCGCGTCAGCACTTACGCGCCGCCCAACGATATTTGGCTGGTTTCCGATCTGCTCAAGTATGGCGTGAAAGTTGAGGCTAGGCCGGAAGAAGAGCAATCCTTCCTGATGAGCATTTTCGTGTCGTGGTTCCCCATGTTGCTGTTGATCGGCGTGTGGATTTTCTTTATGCGCCAGATGCAGGGCGGCGGCAAGGGCGGCGCATTCTCGTTCGGTAAATCGCGCGCACGCATGCTGGATGAAGCCAAGGAGCGCGTGACTTTCGCCGACGTGGCAGGTTGCGATGAAGCCAAGGAAGAGGTTTCCGAACTGGTCGATTTTCTGCGCGACCCGACCAAGTTCCAGAATCTGGGCGGACGTATTCCGCGCGGCGTGCTGATGGTGGGCAGCCCCGGCACAGGTAAAACTTTGCTGGCCAAAGCCATCGCGGGTGAAGCCAAAGTTCCGTTCTTCTCCATCTCCGGTTCCGACTTCGTCGAAATGTTCGTCGGTGTCGGCGCGGCGCGTGTGCGCGATATGTTCGAGCAAGCCAAGAAACAAGCACCGTGCATTATTTTTATCGACGAAATCGACGCGGTCGGTCGCCAGCGTGGTGCGGGTTTGGGCGGCGGCAATGATGAGCGCGAACAAACGCTGAACGCCTTGCTAGTGGAAATGGACGGTTTCGAAGGTGCAAGCGGTGTGATCGTGATCGCCGCCACCAACCGTCCTGACGTGCTGGATGCCGCGCTGTTGCGCCCCGGTCGTTTTGACCGCCAAGTCGTGGTGCCGTTGCCGGACATTCGCGGACGCGAACAAATCTTGATGGTGCACATGCGCAAAGTGCCGTGTGCGCCGGACGTGAATGCCAATGTGCTGGCGCGCGGTACGCCTGGTATGTCCGGTGCCGACCTCGCAAATCTGGTGAACGAGGCGGCGCTGTTCGCGGCGCGTCGCGGCAAACGTTTCGTCGAGATGGACGATTTCGAAGCGGCCAAAGACAAGATATTCATGGGTGCGGAACGCCGCTCCATGGTGATGCCGGAAGAAGAGCGCCGCAACACGGCGTATCACGAGTCCGGCCACGCGGTGGTGGCGAAGCTGATGCCGAAGACCGACCCGGTACACAAAGTGACTATCATCCCGCGCGGTCGCGCGCTGGGCTTGACCATGCAACTGCCGTCGGAAGACCGCTACAGCATGGACAAGATTCGCATTCTTTCCACCATCACCGTGCTGTTCGGCGGACGCATTGCGGAAGAGTTGTTCATGAATCAGATGACTACCGGCGCATCCAACGACTTTGAACGCGCCACTGACATGGCGCGCAAGATGGTTACGCAGTGGGGTATGTCCGACGCGCTGGGGCCGATGGTGTACGGCGAAAACGAAGGCGAAGTTTTCCTCGGACGCTCGGTCACCACGCACAAAAATATTTCCGAAACCACCATGCAGCAAGTGGATGCCGAAATTCGCCGCATCATCGACGAACAATACGCGCTGGCACGCAAACTGATCGAAGCCAACCGCGACAAGATCGAAGCGATGACCAAAGCGCTACTGGAATGGGAAACCATTGATGCCGAGCAGATCGACGACATCATGGCCGGTAAACCGCCGCGCGCGCCCAAGCCCAGCACGAGCACAATCACGCCCGAGCCGCCCAAGGACGCAACTCCTACAGCACCGGCTACCCCTGTGCAATCTGCGCAGGAAACATGAAAGCAGTCACTAGTCGTTAGTCGTTAGTAACCAGCGACTAACGACTAGCGACTAGCAACTGTTTTATGTTCCTCCATTGCGGCAAATTCCAATTCGACCTGTCCCGCCCACTCGTGATGGGCATCGTCAACGTCACGCCTGATTCATTCTCGGACGGTGGACAGCACGCTTCAACTTCCGCCGCCATCGCCCATGCCCGACAATTGATCGCGGACGGTGCGGACATGCTCGACATCGGCGGCGAATCGACGCGACCCGGCGCAGTAGCGGTGAGCGAGCAACAAGAGCTGGATCGTGTGCTGCCGGTGATCGAAGGGCTGCGTGATATTTCGATTCCCATCTCCATCGACACCTATAAACCCGCAGTGATGCGTGCCGCGATTCGCGCGGGCGCGGTCATGGTTAATGACGTAAACGCCTTGCAGGCGGAAGGTGCATTACAAGCGGTTGCGCAAAGCGATGTGGCGGTGTGTCTGATGCACAAACAAGGCACGCCGCAAACCATGCAGCAACGTCCCGCGTATCAAAATGTGATGGATGAAGTGACGGCGTTTTTGCGCGAGCGTATCGCAGCCGCTGTAGCGGCAGGCATCGCGCGCGAACGTTTGGTAATCGACCCCGGATTTGGTTTCGGCAAGACGGTCGAGCATAATCTCGATCTGTTGCGCGGACTGGAATCGTTCCGTGTTTTGGGTCTGCCGGTGTTGGCCGGGCTGTCGCGCAAATCCATGCTGGGCGCAGTGACCGGGCGCGAGGTGGATGAACGTCTGGCGGCGAGTGTGGCGGCGGCATTGATCGCGGTACAACGCGGCGCGACCATCGTGCGTGTGCATGATGTGCGCGAGACGGTGGATGCGCTAAAGATTTTGGAAGCGATAAATTCAAAACAATAGCCACAGAGATCACAGAGGACACAGAGAAGATCGTGGATGTGAATAAGCAATGAATCTGCGGAAAGTGAATTTGCAGTTGTCTTTCTCTGTGGTCTCTGTGTACTCTGTGGCAAATGTCTTTTGGTATTTTTTTCGGGTGACAACATGAGCAGAAAATATTTCGGAACAGACGGTGTACGCGGCAAAGTGGGCGAACATCCCATCACGCCGCAATTCGTGATGCACTTGGGTTACGCGGCAGGCAAGGTGTTGGCGAGCGGCGAACATGCTCAGGGCGAGCGCCCCGGCGTGTTGATCGGCAAGGACACGCGCATTTCCGGCTACATGCTGGAATCGGCGCTGGAAGCCGGGTTGATCGCGGCGGGCATCGACGTGTATCTGGCAGGGCCGATCCCGACTCCCGCCGTGGCCTACCTCACGCGCGCCTTACGCCTGCAAGCGGGCGTGGTCATCTCCGCTTCGCACAATCCGTTCGAGGATAACGGCATCAAATTTTTCTCCGGCAGCGGCACCAAATTGCCGGACGCGGTAGAGACGGCCATCGAAGCCGAGTTGGATAATCCGATGAAAACCAATGCCTCGGAATCGCTGGGCAAAGCCAAGCGTATCGACGATGCGGTCGGGCGTTACATCGAATTTTGCAAGAGCACTTTCCCGCCAGACATGAACTTGCGCGGCATGAAAATCGTAGTGGATAGCGCGCACGGCGCGACTTACCACATCGCGCGCAACGTATTTCACGAACTTGGCGCGGACGTGATTGCCATCGGTGCCGAGCCGAACGGCAAGAACATCAACGACGGTTACGGCGCGACCAAACCGCAGAATTTGCAGAAAGCTGTGCTCGAACACCAAGCGCACCTCGGCATCGCGCTCGACGGCGACGGCGACCGCCTCATTATGGTGGATGCCGCAGGCAAACTCTACGACGGCGACCAACTGCTCTACATCGTCGCCAAACAGCGCCAGGCGCAAGGCAACTTGCACGGCGGCGTGGTCGGCACGCTGATGACTAACCTCGCCTTCGAACACGCCATGCAAAAGCTGGGCATCCCCTTCCTGCGCGCCAAAGTGGGTGACCGCTACGTGATGGAACTGCTGCAACAAAAAGGCTGGCAACTCGGCGGCGAAAATTCCGGCCACATCATCTGTTTGGACAAACACAGCACCGGCGACGGCATCGTCTCCGCGCTGCAAGTGCTGTGCGCGCTGCGCACCAAGCAACAAACTCTGGCCCAAGCCGCGCACGATCTGGTGATGTATCCGCAGATTCTCATCAACGTGAAAGTCACGGGCAAGGCGGCTGAGTTGCTGGAGCGCCAAGCGGTCAAAGCGGTGGTGGTGGAAGCGGAGCGCGCGTTGAATGGCAAGGGGCGCGTGTTGCTGCGTCCTTCCGGCACCGAGCCGTTGTTAAGGGTGATGGTGGAAGGGGAGGATGGGGTGTTGGTGAAGCAGTGGGCGGAGAGGATTGCGGAGGCGGTGAACATAGCCAGAATCTGAGCGGTTCGCTCACGCTATGGGAGCAATTGTAATGATGGATATTTATTTACTGTCATAATTATGTAATCTTGCGCAGATATGCTCGCATCCGATGAATGCAATATGAATGGCATCCATTGAATCCTTCCAACTTACAGGAGCTTATTTCCATGAATATGAAGAAAATTATCGTGGCGCTGGGTCTAGTGTCCACCTTCGTCCTGGGCGCGCAAAGCATGGTCGCCCACGCAGCCGGAGTTGATCCTGCGTTGCCTGACTATACCAAGTCCAGCGGCGTGTCCGGCAATTTCACCAGCGTGGGTTCCGATACCCTGAACAACCTGATGACGCTGTGGGCCGAGTCCTACAAGCGCTTGTATCCCAACGTCAACATTCAGATACAAGGTGCTGGTTCCTCCACTGCACCTCCCGCTCTGATTCAGGGTGCATCCAACTTTGGCCCCATGAGTCGAGCCATGAAGGACGAGGAAGTCGTTGCTTTCGAGAAAAAGTATGGCTACAAGCCCACTGCCGTTCCCGTCGCCATTGATGCCCTGGCCGTGTACGTGAATAAGGATAACCCCATCGCAGGTCTGACCATTGCTCAGATTGATGCCATCTTCTCCGCCACTCGCAAGTGCGGCGGTACCATGGAAATCGGTAAGTGGGGTGATGTCGGCATGACCGGCGACTGGGCAGGCCGCAACATCGCCCTGTACGGTCGTAACTCCGTATCCGGCACCTACGGTTACTTCAAGAAAAATGCCTTGTGCAAGGGAGACTTCACCAAGCGCGTCGCCGAGCAGCCGGGTTCAGCCTCGGTGGTGCAGAGCATCTCTGGACAGATTGGTGCCATCGGCTACTCCGGCATCGGCTACCTGACCTCCGGTGTGCGCCCGGTGCCCCTGGCCAAGAAGGCCGGCGATCCGTTCTACGCTGCAACGCCAGAAAACGCTCTCAGCAAGAAGTACCCCCTTTCACGCGTGCTCTACGTTTATGTTAACAAGCGCCCGAATCAAGCGTTGTCGCCCCTAGAACGCGAGTTCTTCGGCATGGTGCTGTCCAAGCAAGGGCAGGAAGTGGTGATCAAGGACGGCTTTGTACCGATGCCCGCCACCATGGTTTCGAAGGCCCGGCACGACCTGGGTATCGATTGATTCTCGCTTGCAAATCCGCCGCGCGCCCCTGACCGGGCGTGCGCTAACAATCCAAATGGAGTGAAATCATGCGAAACACCCAGCAGCTTAAACTGGTTGCCGCGCTATCCGCCCTGCTCGCCTTTGGCGTCATGAGCGGTTGCACCACCAGCCAGACCACGGCGGCCAAGGCCGAGGCCCCGGTTCAGAAACAGACCTATTTCATGGTCTATCACGATAATGGCCGTATTTACGCCATGACCGAACCCAAAATATATCTGGGTCTGATGGCGCAGGACGAAGTGCCGCTGACCCGTACCCGCATCGGTGCAGGTCCCGAAGGCGAGACATTGATCTTCGGTATCACCAAGGACGACGGCAAGCACTTGGACAAACCCACCGCTGCCGAGGATATTTTCGACGGTCGGACCAAGGAGGTTGGTGCCTTCTATGGCGAAGTAGTGCGCAACGGACGCTTCCATGTCTTCGGCGAGTGGAAGGATTTCCAGGACTACCTGGCGCACAAGGAAATCACTTTCACCTACACCGAGATCGGTACCGGCCCCAAGGGCGAGACGGTGATCTATGCCCTGAACAAGGAGACCAAGAAGCATGGTCGTCCGGTGGCACTGGTTGAGCAGTTTAATCAATTGCGTCTGGTAAAATAAGACGGCCCGCTTCAGTGCGGCTGCAAACCGGGCCGAGCCAAAACTGGTTCGGCCCGGTTTTTCACGAATTCGCGCATATGGCGCAAGCGAGATATTGGCAATGGGAAAAGTGGTGCACTATGGAAAAAATTGAGGCCAGCATTACCAGCGCCGGCGGCTTCACTGGTCGCAGAATGGCGAAGGATAAGTTGTTCAGGTATCTCATGACCTTCGGCGGTTTGAGTGTGATCATTGCAATCAGCACCATCTTCTTCTATCTGGCCAGCGTCGTCGCGCCGCTGTTCATGCCGTCCCACATGGACGAACTGAAACCATTGGAGGTCTCGGCGGCGGATCAAGTATCGGTTCACCTGGCCATGGAGGAGCAGGTGGAGATTGGCGCACGGTTCGCCAGCCAAGGCGGTGTCACCTTCTTCAGCCTTGCCGATGGCAAGCGGCTGCTTCAGGAGCAGGTCGGCTTGCCGAAGTCGGTCATGGCCAGCAGCTTCGCAGCTGGCGATCTGCGCAAGCGAACCATGGCTTACGGTCTTGCTAACGGTAGCCTAGTGTTGTTCAAGGACGACTACAAGGTGACTTTCACCCAGAACCCCGAGAATCCGCAGAAGGATATTCGCAGCATCGCCCCCGGTCTCGTGTACCCGTTGGGAACGGACGCACTGGTGCTGGATGATGCCGGCAAGGCGCTGAAGCGGCTGGCCATTCAACATGACGGCGACGGCACCACTGCCGTGGCGTTGACTCAGGACAACCGCTTGCTGCTGGGCTACTACACCAGCGAGAGCGATTTTACCGGCGAATCGGTGACGACCACGCGCGCGGCGCTGCACGAGTTGCCGAAACTGGACGGCGGGGTTGACCAGATTCTGCTTGAGATTAAGCAGCGCGACCTGTATGTGCTCCACGGCGGCCGCTTCATCAGCCACTTCGATGTTCAGGACAAGGACGATCCGGTTCTGAAACAGACCGTGGCGGTCGTGCCGGAAGGCGAGCGCGTCACGGCCATGGCTCTGCTCTCGGGCGGTTTCTCCATCATCGTTGGCACCGATAAAGGGAACCTGACCCAGTGGTTTCAGGTGCATGATGCCAGTAATGTAAATATCCTGACTCGTATCCGCGACTTCAAGTCCATGGCCGCGCCCATTTCTTACTTGGCTCCCGAGCATGCTCGTAAAGGTTTTCTTGCGGGCGATACCAAAGGCGGTGTCAATCTTTATTACGCCACCTCTGAACGCTTGCTGGTAGAGGCTGATACCGGCGGTGCGGCGGTGCGCATGGCATCCTTTGCGCCCCGTGCTAACGCCATCGTGCTGGAGACGGACAAGGGTGAAATTCAGGCAGCCCACATCGAAAACGAATATCCTGAAGTTTCCTTTGGGGCGCTGTGGGGCAAGGTCTGGTATGAAAGTTATGAAAAACCGGACTATCTCTGGCAATCTGCCGCCGCCAACTCGGATTTCGAACCCAAATTCAGTATCGCACCACTTACTTTCGGTACATTGAAGGCCGCCTTCTATGCCATGATGGTGGCGGTTCCACTGGCCGTACTCGGAGCCATCTTTGCCGCCTATTTCATGTCGCCAAAAATGCGCAGTGTGGTCAAACCCTCCATCGAGATCATGGAGGCTTTGCCCACCGTTATCCTGGGCTTCCTCGCCGGTCTGTGGCTGGCTCCCTTCGTCGATAACAATCTGGCCGGTACGTTGATGACGCTGTTGTTCCTGCCGTTCAGTTTCGTCATTACCGCCTATCTCTGGCATCGGCTGCCCCGGCGACTCACTGACCGGGTTGGGCCGGGCTGGGAGGCCGCGCTGTTGCTGCCGGTCATCGTTCTGGTGATGTGGCTGGCGGTCTCTCTGGGTCACCCTATTGAAGTTGCTTTCTTCGGTGGCGATATGCCCCGCTGGATGAGTAACGAATTGGGCTGGGCCTATGAGCAGCGCAACTCGCTGGTGGTGGGCATCGCCATGGGTTTTGCCGTTATTCCAACCATTTTTTCCATCGCCGAGGACGCGGTGTTCAGTGTCCCCAAACACCTGAGCAGCGGTTCACTGGCGCTGGGTGCAACGCCATGGCAGACACTGTTTTACGTTGTATTGCTAACCGCCAGTCCGGGGATATTCTCCGCCATCATGGTGGGCATGGGTCGCGCCGTCGGCGAGACCATGATCGTGCTGATGGCCACCGGCAACACCGCAGTGATGGACTTGTCCATCTTCACTGGCTTCCGCACATTGTCGGCCAACATCGGTGTCGAAATGCCCGAAGCGGCGGTCGGCTCGACCCACTATCTATTACTCTTTCTCTCCGCGCTGGTGCTGTTCGCCTTCACGTTCTTCGTTAACACCCTGGCCGAACTGGTGCGTCAGCGTCTGCGCGAGAAATACAGTTCTATCTGAGGTATCAAATTATGCGTAAATGGATCAATAGTGGTGAACCTTGGATATGGATGACGGCTGGAGCGGTTGCCTTGTCGCTGGTTGCAGTCTATGCCGTGGTGTGGATGACGGCCGTACAGGGGATGGGGCACTGGTGGCCGAAACCCTTGGTCGAAACGACAGTCAAGGTGCAGGATGGCACGATTCAGCGTCTGGTCGGTGAATTGCGCGATAAAGAGGAAATATCCCTGAGTCGATTAAGGGATTCTGGTTATCAAATCGAGAGCGACGATAAATTCACGCACCGTTATCTGTTCAAGCAGGGTAACAGGGATATTTACGGGGTTGATTTCAAGTGGATACCGGCACCGTTGCTGAGTGAATTCACGTATCCGAAGGATATGATCTCTATCGAGCGCCATGAGTGGGGGAGTTTCTTCGGCCGTCTGAAGTCGGTCAAGGAAAATGGAAATGTGGTTGCGGAGGGTGATGCTGCATGGCCGGAACTCCTGGTCCGGCTGGAACGCGCCAATCGATTGTTCGACGAGATACTGCGCATCGAGAAGAACGATATTGGCAAGATCAATTACCAGTTGGAGCGGTTGCGACTCCATCAGCGCAAGCTTGAACTAAAGGACGCTCTGACCAAGGAGGCACGGGAAGAGATCGCTCTGGAAAGGCAGATATATGAAGAACAGTTCGCCAAACTGCAACAGCGGCTTGACGAGTTGCGCGAACAGAACCGGCGCGACAGCCTGACAGCCGAGGTGCAGGATGGGCAGTTGATCGAGATCCCTTTTTCCAAGATCGCCGATGTAATACAGCCGAACAACATGGGTGTGTTTCAGAAGATCGCTCACTATCTGAAGAAACTGTATGAGTTTATCGTCGATGATCCGCGTGAAGCGAATACGGAAGGCGGTATCTTCCCGGCCATCTTCGGCACGGTGACCATGGTGTTGCTGATGTCGGTCATGGTGACCCCGCTGGGCATCATGGCGGCAGTTTATATGCGCGAATATGCAAAACAGGGACTGATGATTCGCATCATCCGCATCTCGGTCAATAATCTGGCGGGTGTGCCATCAATTGTTTACGGCGTGTTCGGACTCGGCTTCTTTGTTTATTTTCTCGGCGGCAATATTGATGCGCTATTCTTCCCCGAGGCCAGTCCGGCACCGGTGTTCGGTAGTCCGGGCATATTGTGGTCGGCGTTAACTCTGGCTTTGCTGACTTTGCCGGTGGTCATCGTGGCGACCGAAGAAGGACTGTCGCGCGTCCCCCGTACTATTCGCGAGGGCAGTCTGGCGCTCGGAGCGACCAAGGCGGAAACGCTGTGGCGTACCGTGTTGCCGATCGCCAGCCCGGCCATGATGACAGGGCTGATTCTGGCGGTTGCCCGTGCAGCTGGCGAGGTCGCGCCCTTGATGTTGGTCGGCGTTGTCAAGCTCGCACCCAGCTTGCCGCTTGACGGGAACTTCCCTTTCCTGCATCTCGAACAGAAGTTCATGCATCTGGGTTTCCATATTTACGACGTTGGATTCCAGAGTCCCAACGTCGAGGCGGCCAGGCCGCTGGTTTACGCCACATCCCTGCTATTGGTTATCATCATCGTCGTACTAAATCTTTTTGCGATCCGCTTGCGGAATCGTATGCGCGAGAAGATGCGCGGACTGGAGGGAGTATGAACGATATGAAAGATATGGCCGAATTAGCCCCGGAATCTATTGATATTCAAGGATCAGTCAACATGAAAGAT
>JAGVNQ010000035.1 GCA_020053195.1 Sideroxydans sp. | reverse complement strand
CTGTTGTTTATCCCGCTGCTGGGCGGCGTATTGCTGGCGCTGTTCGGCTCGCGCCCGTGGGCGGCGGAGCTCAATTCGCTGATGAGTTTTTTTACCTTCATCGCCTCGGTATTTTTGACCGTGCGCGTGATTGATGCGGGGCCGCAGGTCGCGTTCAGTGAGCAGTTTTTCATCGACCAGTTCAACGTGTTCCTCGTCGCGCTGACCGCCTTTGTCGCCTTCACCACCTCGCTGTTTTCGCGCCCCTACATGCGCATTGAGCAGCATCACGGCAAACTCTCCACCGGCATGCTGCACCTGTATTACAGCATGTACCAGTTGTTCACCTTCGCCATGTTGATCGCGCTCACCACCAACAACATGGGCATCGTGTGGGTGGCCATGGAAGCGGCCACGCTGACTACGGTGTTGCTGGTGTCGTTGTATCGCACGCCAGCCAGTCTGGAAGCGGCGTGGAAATATTTTATCCTGTGCGGCGTGGGCATCGCGCTGGCTTTGTTTGGCACAATTTTGTTGTACTTCGCCGCCGAGCGTGTGTTGGGGCAGGGCGGCACGGCGCTGTTGTGGACGCATTTGAATGAAGTGAAAGGCGATCTTGAACCGACCGTGCTGAAACTGGCGTTCGTGTTTCTGCTGGTGGGCTACGGTACCAAAGTCGGCCTCGTGCCTTTGCATAGCTGGTTGCCGGACGCGCATGCCGAAGGTCCCACTCCGGTGTCCGCCGTGTTGTCCGGCTTGCTGCTTAACGTCGCGCTGTGCGCTGTGGTGCGCAGCAAAGTGTTGGTGGACGGTTCGCTTGGCACACATTTCGCGGGCAACCTGATGATAGGCTTCGGCCTGCTGTCGGTGGTGGTGGCATCATTCTCGCTGTTCCGCCAAAAAGACATCAAACGCATGTTCGCCTATTCCTCCATCGAACACATGGGGCTGATTACTTTCGCCTTCGGCATGGGCGGGCCGGTGGCGACCTTCGCCGGACTGTTGCACATGACGGTGCATTCGCTGACCAAATCGGCGATCTTCTTTGCGGTCGGCCACGCCGTGCAAAAAGTCGGCACGCAGCAGATGGAAAATATTCGCGGTCTGCTGCAAGTCAGTCCCACCGTGGGCTGGGGCCTAGCGCTGGGCACGTTCGCCATTTTGGGCATGCCGCCGTTCGGCGTGTTCGCCAGCGAGTTCCTCATCATCACCACCGCCATGCACGAATACCCGTGGACAACCCCGATTCTATTGGCTTCGCTGGGCGTGGCCTTCGCCGCTATCTTCGGCAAAATCCAGCCCGTGGTGTTCGGCGAAACCACCGCCAAACCCTTGCCGCATTCGCCCGCGTTAATTCCGGTGTTCGCCCATTTGTTGCTGGTGCTGATGCTCGGTTTGTACATGCCGCCCTATCTGGCCGACTGGTATCGCCAGGCGGCGGCACTGCTGGGGTAAATCTTGAAAACCTTTTTTGCCACAGAGAACACAGAGGACACAGAGATGACACAGGTAGATTCAAGTTTGGTGCGTATCTCCTAAAATCGGATGAGCCGAAACCAAAAATATTTGCACGCGGAGGCGCGGAGGTGCGGAGAAAAACAAAATATGTGTGAAATTTGTTTCTCCGCGACCTCCGCGTCTCCGCGTGAGAAATTCTTGTCAATTATTGCCATCATTGGGCTGGTAAAACTAAATGATTTTGCTTTTGAATAGAAAATGCCGATCAAACATCCCAACCTGAAATTAACCCGCATGACCGATGCCGTTCCGGCATGGTCGGGCAACATCGCGCCGGACGATCTGTATGCCATCTGCCAGCAAGTGCGCGAAGGCGGCGGCAGACTGGTGGCGTTGTGGGGCAGCGATGCGCGCCAACAATCGAACGCATTCATGCTGCACGTGACGCTCATCAACGAAAGCGGGCTGGTGTGTCTGAATGTAAAGCTGGCGGCGGAGCAGCCGGTGTATCCCGACATCAGCCGCATCTTCCCCGCCGCCAGCCGCATGCAGCGCGCGGCTTACGACATGCTCGGCCTCTACGCGCAGGAAGGTCACGATCATCGCAAATGGTTGCGCCATGCGTCGTGGCACAGCGGCAGTTTTCCGTTGCGCAAGGATTTTGAACAGTTAAATCAAGATGAGAAAAGCCAGTCCCTTCCCCCTTGCAGGGGGAAGGATAGGATGGGGGTAGAAGAGGTAGATCAATTGGTAAGTGACGTTTCTACCCCCTCCCTAGCCCTCCCCCTGCAAGGGGGAGGGGATGGTTCTGCTGGCCTCAACGATGAGCAGGATGCCTATCCTTTCGTGCAAGTCGAAGGCCAAGGCGTTCACGAAATCCCGGTGGGTCCCGTCCATGCGGGCATTATCGAGCCGGGGCATTTCCGTTTCTCCATTATCGGCGAGCGCGTGTTGCGCTTGGAAGAGCGTTTGGGTTACGTGCATAAAGGCATCGAAAAACGTTTCGAGAGTATGAGCTTGCAACAGGGTGCGAAGCTGGTCGGGCGCGTCAGCGGCGACAGCACGGTGGCCTATGCGTGGGCGTATGCGATGGCGGCGGAAAGTATTGCCGCCGTGACCCCGCCCAAACGTGCGCTGTGGTTGCGCGCGCTGTTGCTGGAGCGCGAGCGTGTGATGAATCATCTGGGCGACCTCGGCTATCTGGGTAACGACGTGGCGCTGGCGTTTGGCTTCGCGCAGTTCTGGATTCTCAAGGAACAAGTGTTGCGCAACAACGCGAAGTTGTTCGGCCACCGCTACCTGATGGACAAGATTGTGCCCGGCGGCGTTAAGGTTGATTTCAACGCCGAGAGCAAACGCATCATCGAGGAAGAATGCGCCATGCTGCAACGCGAGGTGAATACCCTGCGCGGCATCTATGAAGAACACTCGGGTTTGCAAGATCGTTTCATCGCCACCGGAATCGTTACGCCGAAACTGGCCGACCAGCTCGGTCTGTGCGGCCTCGCCGGACGCGCCAGCGCGCAGGCATGGGATGCGCGCGTGCAGTTCGCTTGCGCGCCTTACGACAAGCTGGACGTGAAGATGGCGACCTACCGCAACGGCGACGTGGCCGCGCGCGCCATTGTGCGTTTTGACGAACTGTTCGAATCGCTGCGCTTGCAGCGCGAAATTTTGGCCAACCTGATTTACGAAAATGAAACGGCCACGCCGCTGGAAAAATTGCCCGCCAACGGTTTCGGTATCGGCATGGTGGAAGGCTGGCGCGGCGAAGTGATGGTGGCGATTCACACCGATGCCGAAGGCAACCTCACGCGCGTGCACCCGCACGATCCGTCGTGGCAAAACTGGCCGCTGCTGGAACACGCCGTGATCGACAATATCGTGCCGGATTTTCCGCTCATCAATAAATCGTTTAACTTGAGTTACTCAGGCCAGGATTTGTAGTCACTAACCAGACAAATGATGCCAAGACATGACAAAACTTTCTCACGCGGAGACGCGGATAACGCGGAGGAAAACCCAGCAGGAGCATGCTCTTGTATTCCGCGCACTCCGCGCCTCCGCGTGAAAACCTGTTTGGTTTCGGCTCGTCCGGTTTAGAGGTTCTAATATGTATCAAATTCTCAAACAAATTATCAAAACGGGCATCAAAACCGAAACGCCGCCGCAAGCGGACGAATCCATGCGTTTGATCGAACAGCGTTTGCAGCAGGAAATTCTGCAAGCGTTCGGCGGCGCGCTGGCGATCCGCATGGTGGATGCAGGTTCTTGCAACGGTTGCGAGCTGGAGATTCACGCGGTCAACAACGCTTATTACAACATCGAAGGACTGGGTATCAAATTCGTCGCCAGCCCGCGCCACGCCGACTTGTTGCTGGTCACCGGCCCGGTCTCGCGCCACATGGAAATCGCGCTCAAGCGCACCTACGATGCCACGCCCGAACCCAAGCTGGTGGTCGCCATCGGCGATTGCGGCTGCGACGGCGGCATCTTCGGCGAGAGCTATGCCAGCTGCGGCAAAGTCTCCAACGTCATTCCGGTCGATGTGGTGGTGAGCGGCTGTCCGCCCACGCCCACCGCCATTCTGCAAGGCATTCTTACTGCTATCTCTGCCGGCCATGCCGCCCAAAAAACGACCGGGCCGAAACCAAAATGACTTGCACGCGGAGGCGCGGAGGTCGCGGAGAAAAACAACCTGAGTTTGAATTTTGTATTTCCGCGACCTCCGCGCCTCCGCGTGAGAAATTCTTGTGAAAAACATTCCCGGAACGTTGCGCCAAAAACTGGGGCAACTGCTCGCGTTGTCGGCCAATTCGCACGCGGATGCCGTGCCGGGAAAACCCTATCTGATCGAACGCGACGGCATGCTTTCTTTGCAATTCGATGCGCTGTGTTTGCAGAGCGAAATGAATATCGAAGAGCCGGATCAATTGGTGTTCAGCTATACCCGCGCCATGATGAGTTTTTTGCTGCTTGAACCCGCGCCGCAACATATCGCGATGATAGGGCTGGGCGGCGGTTCGCTGGCCAAGTATTGTTACCGCTATTTGCCGCAGACAAAAATCTCCGTGGTCGAGATCAACCCGGACATCATCGCCTTGCGCAATGAGTTCGCAATTCCCGCCGACGATGCGCGCTTCAGTGTGTTGCTGGGCGACGGCGCGGCATTCGTGCAAGAGCGCGGCGAGCGCTTCGATGTGCTGATGGTGGATGGCTTCGATGCGGCGGGATTGCCCGATGAATTATGCAGCCAGCAGTTTTACGACGACTGTTTTTCCTCGTTGGCAGACGGCGGCATCATGGTGGTCAATCTGTGGGGCTGCAACGGTCATTACGACGCGTTGCTTTCGCGCATCGAAACCAGCTTTGCGGGTCGTCTCGTGGCGGTGAGTGCGGACGACAGCCCCAACAAAATCGTGCTGGCGGTAAAAAACAGCGAACTGATTTTTTCTCCGGCCAGAATCAAGCAGCATGTCGCCCCGCTCGTCCAATCTCACCCGTTGAACTTTCAAGCGAAATCCAAAAAACTCATCGCCGCACTGGCTGCCGGGGCGATGCGGCAAGCGGCGGTTGAATGACCCGCAACAGCCGAAAAATTCGTTTACTCAGGCAACACATTCCGGCTTTTGATTGCGTGCCCGGATGCCACGACTGCTGCGGGCCGGTGACAACTTCGCCCGAGGAAATGGCCAGATTGCCTGTCAAAAGTATCGCGCAACATGATGCCGCTCTGGTAGAGTTGAACTGTGTTTATCTCGGGGAAAATGGCTGCGAAGTTTATGCCGAACGCCCGCTGATTTGCCGCCTGTTCGGCACGACACCCAAGCTCGCCTGCCCGCACGGCAAGCGACCCGAAGTGATGATAGATCCCGTGTGGGAGCAGCAAATTGAGCTTTATGCGATGAGTACCCGGCAAGTGTTGGTTTAAGGCCGGAGGGGCACAAGAGTCTGTTCGAAGGATTTGGGGAAATACATGCTGAACGCCTTTAACCGTTTCGGGTTGTTACTGCTGCCGCTGATCCTGTCGGCATGTGCCAGTGCCCCGCTCAAATACCCTATCGTCACACCGCCGCAAGCCTTGCCCATCGTGGCACTCAAATCCGAACGCCCTCTGGTCGCGCTGGTGCTGGGCAGCGACGGCGACCGGGGCTTCGCGCATATTGGCGTAATCAAAGTGCTGGAAAAAAATCAAATCCCGGTGGACATTGTGGTCGGCTCCAGCGTCGGCAGTTTGGTTGGCGCGCTGTATGCGGGCGGATTCAATGCGGCGGATTTGGAGGCGCTGGCGCTGACGATGGAACAGGGCGCGCTGACCGATTACGAATTTTCTCTGGAAGGTTATATTCGCGGCGAACGCTTGCAGGACTTCATCAACCAGCGGCTGGATAACCGCTCCATCGAGCAACTGGGCAAACCGTTTGCCGCCATCGCCACCGAGCTGTCCAGCGGCAAAGCCACCGCGTTCAATCGCGGCAACACCGGCCTGGCCGTGCGCGCTTCCAGCAGCATCCCCGGCATGTACCGGCCCACCCCGATCAACGGCTCGGTCTATGTTGACGGCGGCGTGAAAGCGCCGGTGCCGGTCGAAGTCGCGCAAAAAATGGGAGCCGACATCGTGATTGTCGTGGATGTAACCAGCTTGCCGCAGAGCGACAAAGCCTCCACCAACGCTTACCAGATTCTGCTGCAAAGCGCGCTCATCATGCAGCAGACAATCGCCGAGAACGCGATCAAGACGGCGCATGTCGTGATCCGCCCGGAAATCGGCCTCACTCCTGAAATCACCCCCGACTCCAAACAATACCTGGTCAAAGCGGGCGAACATGCCGCCAACGAAGCGCTGCCGGCGATACGTTATTGGCTGAGCAAAGCGAGCGACGCGAAGCGGGACAACAATTCCGCCAACAAGCGCCCGGCGGAAATTAGATAGGATTTTTAAGGCCACCCTCGTGCGGATGCCCGTCAATAGGCGATCCGCATGGGGTGATGCTTGGAGATGCCCGTATTTACCGGCTTGCGGGCAAGCGTATATTTTAATTTGTGTTTTCGGTACTGTTGCTGCGTGGCTGTTTTCGGCCAATAAGAGACACTTGGCCCACGCCTGTACTATTTCGCATATGCGGACAGTCAATTTTAAAGGCTGCTGATGAATCAAATGGTTATCGGAATTTTTGCGCCTCATAATTCTTAATATACGGACCGGCGCGTTAGTCTAAAAACCGTAAGGCATCAAAATGGAAAACTACGAAGCACAATTACTATCCATAACCACGGAAGAAATGCCGCAACCCCAAGGCAGTATTCCGTATGCTTATTTATCTGCTCTGGTATCAATAAAAACGACCGATTCATACGAGCGTGAGTTACGAAAACTAGCCAAGAAACTGCCATACAAAACTTCATCTTGGCCTAGCTTTGGTCAGTATGTCGAAGACTGGTATAAGGTTGAGGTTGGTGAGTTTAAGCGTCAGCTTCAATACTGTGAACGAGGAAGCTGCCAGGTCAGGGAAGATTGTGAAAATCTTGTTGATTTAAGCTATCAGATTCTAAATGTCGTATCTCCCAGACTAACTTCGTCAGCTTCAAAAATTGCAGAGAACCTTGATCGAATAAAAGATCAGCGATTACTCATTTGGCTAAGCATGAGTTCAGAAATATTTCATATGTATCAAGTGAATAAATACTTTGGCACACGCATGCTAAATGCGAATGTCACTTGGATGTGCGAAGAGCTTGTTCGTATGGGCGTTTTTAACAACACTTCAGATGCCTTCGGAAGTGAAAAGCACATTCTGCAAGGTTTAATGCTGAGTGGTTTACCCAAAAGTATGGCATCAATACTTTATCAGGAGCTGCAAAGTGCCTAACGGTCAAAGGGCTCAGCATCGCAATGCATTCCAGCAACGGCTGCTATGGGTCTTGGATTCAACCGGTGGATGCAACAGATTGAGCAAATTTCTCTGCCGGTGTTTGGTAGTTTAGTGTCTTTCTTGGGCGTTCATTCAATTTCCTCGCT
>JAGVNQ010000286.1 GCA_020053195.1 Sideroxydans sp. | reverse complement strand
TTCTTCGCGAGCAAGCTCGCTCCTACATGAACTCTCGGCCTAATGAATCATCCGGGTTTAAGCTGCTTCGCCATGCTTGTGTAGCGTTTCCCATCCCACACACGCAAGCCAAATATGGCGCGGGATTGGCTTCTCGCCATTGCGGTAATAAGCCAGCATGCGGCGGCTAATGCCCAGCACTTCCGCCGCCGCATCCAGCGTCAAATTATTTTCGTGCATCCAATTCCATACGCGCTCGTGACCGATGCCGCCAGACTGCTCTACCGCAAGGTTGCGCAGATTGTCTGCCGCCAGATCAATCTCACCTTTGCCAAACTCAACCGCACGCCCCAATGCGCCCAGCTTCACGGTAGAGAAAACGCTTGGAGCATTCAGCGGCTTCAAGAAAGTAGAAGTCTTGATCCAGTCGGACAAATCAACACTGAAATCCGCACCGTCGGCATAAGACAAACTGAGGCAAGAATCTTTCAGCGCCTTGACCTTGGTTAAACGAAAGTGATCCCGGTTTTTCATGTGTGCAACTCCCAAAAAATTTGCAGCAATCTATCGCGATTTATCGGCACAGATGCCCATTCCAATGCCGCACGGATTGATCGCGTACTGCGCGCACCTTCCATCACTTCACCGTCATCAATCCTGACCAACCACTCACGCCCGTCACTCGACAACACATGAAAATGCGGCGGCATATGATCCTTTGGGTAAATGTAAATCTGGCAGGAATCAAAAGAATGGACGCGAGGCATGGGTGAATCATAGTGCAACTATTGCACTATGTCCATTTTAAAACGAGGCAGAATTTAGAAACATTCGCGTTCTGAATAAAACTATTACGACAAATCAAAATATATTGCGATGCTGACCCCGTTGACCCCGGGAAAAAAGAGACCCCGCAACAATCGCGGAGCCTCTTATACGTTACTACAATTGCAAATTTTAATACTTGAACTTCATTGATGCGTTTACTGTTCCGTTGTCTTTTGGTGCGACAGCAACGTGGACCTGACCATTAAATTTTTTTGCAACGGTTGTTCCACAGTCTTGAACCCAGCCATTAGACGGGTCAGTTCCTTCCCACATGAGCATCTCACCTCCTTCACAGTAGATTGTGGCCAGTACTCCTACAGGAATAGATGGAAGCTGTACCCACTCCGAACCGCTGATGGTAATTTCAAATGGGTCACCCACACCATTTACTTCAGTGAGTGTGTACTTCCTCGGGTCAAATTTCACCCACTGCTCCTTTGGATTGTGAACATCTGTTTGGGCTTCGACTGGCGGTGCGATTGCGGCAAGTGCTGCCTTTGAGACTACTACCGCCTTCATGACTTGAGAATCAGCCGGAAGCAGCATCTGCCCCGTTGAAGGGTGAAAACCTGCCCCATAAAACAAATCGTAAGTCCCATCTTTGTTGTGGTAATACCAAACTAACGTCCGACCATTTGCTCCGTCAACATAATTTCCATCAAATGATTTTAAATCTATTCGAACAGGTGCTACACCACGCTTAGCTGCAAGGACGCTGGGTGCAATTTGCCGTGTCATTGGAATCATTTGAATTTGGTATGTCTTATCAAGCGGACAGTCCATAGTTGGCTTACGACGTGTAACTTTAATTCCATCCGGTGTCATCGCATAACAACGCATCGGTGTTCCATCCTCAAGAAAAAATACATCTTGCCCAAAAGCAAGTTGCAGGACTATTGCGACACAGGCTGCTCCAATAGCCCAAAGAGCTACATCAATTTGATGTTTTCCCAAAAAAAGAAATGAAGTGACTAGCGATAAAAATGGTAATGCCGCCGCTGTCAAAATTACTGCGAGCCCGGTGGATATTTCATCGCCAAGATTTAGATTTTGACTGAGCCAGTCAGAAATAGTCACATACGTCCATTGAATGGCACTTACCTCAAGAAAAACCAGCAGTAGCCATATAACGGTTACACCAATGACGATGCGAAACGCCCAAGTCGCAATTTGTTTAAATTGTGAAGTATTAACATTGCCGTTTTGATTGTTCTCGCTCATTTTCCGCCTCCCCTGCTTTTCCACCATTGAAACAGTGAATTGACGACCAAAAAAACAAACACGCAAACTAGAACAATCTCAAGAACTACAAGTAAAGGCGGTAGTTTTATTCGAGGCATTTTTCCTCCATTATGATGATTGACTGACGTGCATCAGATTGGTATTCAAAGGAAACGGGGAATAATTTCATATTCCCGTCAATCTACAAACGTCTCACTCCGCAACTACGATTAATTGCTTAGACTATATTTGCGGCGGGCTATTTTAGCTGTTTTCAAATTGCGATTCCGGCTGAATTGCCTTGACAATCGGGGGTCACGGTTTTCCAATCAGGCCGCGACGCGTTTGCGCGGCGAACGTTTTGCGTGCGTAATTGTTTGCAGTAAACATGGTCAGCAACACAATCATTACCCAAACGAATTCCAAATCGTCATCACACCTTCAATGACCTGTCCGTGCTGCATATCTTCGAAGGCGAATATCTCGCAACCCGCAGACAATGCCGCCGCCAATATCAAACTGTCGTAGTAGGAGTAGCGGTATTTTTGAACCAAGGCCAGCGCCTGCGATGGTTTCCGGCATGACGGGCACAACGGAACAAGCATCGCGAACTTCCGCAACCGCTTGCGCTACCACGTCAAAAGGCAGGCGAAACTTGCGACTCAATGTATTGGCAAGTTCGCTCAGAACTTGTGTGCTGACTACGGAATTATTTTGTTCGATGAGTGCCAGTGCGGCTGCTCGTTTTTCCGGCTCGTCGCCGGAATAGAGATACACCACGATGTTGGTGTCGAGAAAAGTTTTACCGCTCATTTGCGGCATCGCGATTGAAGCGGTAGCCGCGCGTAGAAATGGTCGCGGCTTTGAACAATGTCTTGCGCTTGGCCGCTTCATTCACCGCTTCAAGCAAGATCACGCGCACATTTTTCCCGTTCCAGCCTTGAAACTCGCGAGGTAAATCAACTACGCCGTCATGTGCCTTGCTGACAAATTCGACTGCTTGCATGGTCAATCTCCTTGTTGATTGGAGGCATTCTAGAGAGAAGCTGAGCTGCGGGCAATTGGCCTATCACCTATCCACCACCCATTCCCCGCGTTGCCTGTTCTCTTCGTGTATCGCATCCAGCGCAAGATCAAGTTCTCCCGGCCAGGTAACTGCGTTGGTATTTGGAGTCGGGTTCGCAATACATTGCACCTACTCCATCGCCCGCGCAATCTATCAGCAAAGACTTTCACATTCCACCAACAAGAATATATAGGCCAGTCAAAATTCCCGTCAGCCCACCTGCCCCGCAAGGCGCGCCGATAGGCGATCTAAACCACACGATAGCGGATGCGTATATACTGCCGCATATACTCGTAAATTTTGGAGGTCATCATGCTCGAAACCCGCACTGCCAAGTTGTTCAAGAATGGAAGTAGCCAAGCCGTTCGCCTGCCCGCCGAATTTCGTTTCGAGGGCGATCAGGTTTATGTCACGCGTGATGAGGCCACCGGGGATGTGGTGCTTTCCAGCCGACCCGGTTCTAAAACTTGGGGGGATTTTTTTGAATTGGTGCGCGCGGTGGATGTGCCTGCCGATTTCATGTCCGACAGGCCGATGAATGTGCCGCCTCAAGCATCTGGCGTTTTTGATGATGCGAATGCGCCGCACCAAACCGGGAAGGTTTAACGATGTTGCACATGCTGGATACCGATATTGCGAGCTATGTCATTAAGGGCAAGTCGCCCGCGATTGAAGCGCGGCTGTCGGATATTTTGCCGTCTATGGTTTGTATTTCGGTGATGACGCGCGCCGAGTTGATCTATGGCCTCAAACGCTTGCCCGCCGATCATCGCTTGCATCTGGCGGTACGGCAGTTTCTGAAAATCGTTCGCGTATTGCCTTGGGATAACGAAGCGGCTGATTGGTACGCCAGCATCCGTCACCAGCTTGTTTCAACTGGCCAGCCCATAGGCGAAATGGACATGATGATCGCCGCGCATTCGCTCTCTATTGGTGCGGTGCTGGTGACGAACAATCTCCGCCACTACGAACGCATCGAAGCTCCTTTGGTGTTGGAAAACTGGGCTTAGGCCACCTGCCCCGCAAGGCGCGCCGATAGGCGATCTACGTGATGCGGTTGATGGAGAATGGCGTGTTTGTTGGCTTGCGGGCAAATGGCAATTGGAAAAACTTGCACACAGGTAGCATGAAACGCAAACCTCTCCCCTACCCATGAACCTTGCGCTTTTGTAGGTCGGGATTTATCCCGACGGTGTTCAGGGTTTTAAAAAAAGCGTCGGGATAAATCCCGACCTACGAAAATCAGTGCGGGTTATGGAATTCAATTCGGGCGAAATTTGGCGGCTGCACCCTCTCCCCCAACCCCTCTGATAAAACTACTAGCCATTCGACTAGGCTGTCAAAAAACGCCAGCCAAGTCGCTGGTTATCCCGAAAGCGGGCGAGGGGAGAAAAACAAATCAGCGCCGCGCTCAATCGCCTTGCCCTTCCCGATCCAACTTATCCAGAAACTTCTGCAACTCGGGAGCCAGCGGCGCGGTGATGCTTAACGGCTCGCCAGTCAGCGGATGATTGAACGTGATGGAATGCGCATGCAGAAACATGCGTTTCAATCCCTGCTTCATCAGCTCCTTGTTACGGGAAAAGTCGCCGTATTTGTCATCGCCTGCGATGGGGAAACCTAAATGCGAGAGATGCACGCGGATCTGGTGGGTGCGGCCGGTTTTAAGTTGGGCTTCTAACAAAGTAAAGTCAGACCAACTCTTTTGCAGGGTGAAGATGGTGTGCGAGGCTTGGCCGTCTTCTCTTACCATGACGCGCTTTTCGCCTTGCGGGGTGTCGAATTTGTGCAGCGGCAGTTTGACGTGCTGCTTGGCGTTCTTCCATTGCCCCAGCACCAGCGCGAAGTAGCGTTTGTCGCTGTTGCCTTCGCGCATGATCTCGTGCATGGCGGTGAGTGCGGAGCGTTTCTTGGCCAGCAGCAGCACGCCGGAGGTTTCGCGGTCTAGTCGGTGTACCAGTTCCAGAAATTTGGCTTGCGGGCGCGCGCTGCGCATTTGTTCGATCACGCCGAAGCTGACTCCGCTGCCGCCATGTACTGCTGTGCCTGCCGGTTTGTTGATGGCGATCAGCGCTTCGTCCTCGAACAGAATGGGAAATTCGGTGGCCGGGACGTATTCGGCTTCCGGCTTTTCCGCGACGCGGATGGGGGGAATACGCAACACGTCGCCCAGTTGCAGGCGATAGGTCTGGTCGATGCGTTTTTTGTTGACGCGCACTTCGCCGCGCAGGATGCGATAGACGTGGCTTTTGGGCACGCCTTTCAGGTGTTTGAAAAGGAAGTTGTCGATGCGCTGGCCTTCGCTGCCTTCATCAATTTCCAGCCAAGTTACGGATTCTTTGCTCAAACCATTCATTTTGAATATACTCCGCGCCTCGCGTGTGCGCCTTCGTACAAACGGAAACATTTTTTCCGTCCAACCTAAGGCAGGCAATCAAGCCGCCTACGAAGCAGCCCCGCCCGGTTATCTCGCTCACCGGAGACAAGCAGTGATGGTAATTGATTTGCGCGCTCTAAGCACCAAGCAGATAGATTTTGGCGTGTTGCCCTCGATACTATTTCGGCAACATGCAGACACAGACAAGCTAAAACGAGAAGAAGAAATTGATCCAACGTCGTCATCACAACTCACTTAACAGTTTGCACGACCCAGATTCTCGCGCGCTCACCAGCGCGTAGCTTTGTTCTGCCCGTGATAAAGAGCGCGGGAGAAAAAATATGAAACGCATGTTATTCAATGCGACGCAGCCGGAAGAACTCCGCGTCGCCATTGTGGATGGTCAAAAACTCGTTGACCTCGACATTGAAACCGCCGGTAAAGAGCAACGCAAAAGCAACATCTACAAAGCCATCATCACCCGCATCGAGCCCAGCCTCGAAGCCTGTTTTGTCGAATACGGTGGTACTCGCCACGGATTCCTCCCCTTTAAAGAAGTCTCGCCGATGTATTACCAATCGGGCGCGGGCAATCGTCCTTCCGTCAAGGAAGCGCTGAAAGAAGGCCAGGAATTATTGGTGCAAGTGGAAAAAGACGAACGCGGCAACAAGGGCGCGGCGCTCACCACTTATATCAGTCTGGCCGGACGTTACATCGTATTGATGCCGAACAACCCGAACGGCGGCGGCGTATCGCGCCGCATCGAGGGCGAAGACCGCAACGAATTGCGCGACGTGTTGTCGCAAATTGACGTGCCGCAAGGCATGAGCATCATCGCGCGCACTGCCGGTATCGGTCGCAACGCCGAAGAATTGCAGTGGGATCTGGATTACCTCAAGCAATTGTGGGATGCCATCGAAGGCGCGGCCAAAACCGAAAAAGCCCCGTCGCTGATTTATCTGGAAAGCAGTCTGGTGGTGCGCGCCATCCGCGACTATTTCAATCCCGAGATCGGCGAAATTCTGATCGACACCGACGACATCTTCCATCAGGCGCAAGCCTTCATGGGCACGGTGATGCCGGATCACGTGGACCGCATCAAGCGTTACCACGACGATGTGCCGCTGTTTTCGCGTTTCCAGATCGAGCACCAGATCGAATCCGCGCACGCGCGCCAAGTCAACCTGCCTTCCGGCGGCGCGATCGTGATCGACCACACCGAAGCGCTGACCGCCATCGACGTTAACTCGGCGCGCGCCACGCGCGGCGGCGACATCGAAACCACCGCGCTCAACACCAATCTGGAAGCCGCTGACGAAATCGCGCGCCAGTTGCGTTTGCGCGACTTGGGCGGCCTCGTCGTCATCGACTTCATCGACATGGAAGCCACCAAGAACCAGCGCGCTGTGGAAGACCGCATGCGCGATGCCTTGCATTTCGACCGCGCCCGCATCCAGACCGCGAAGATTTCGCGTTTCGGTTTGCTCGAACTGTCGCGCCAGCGTCTGGCTCCCAGTCTGGAAGAAGGCAACCACACCACTTGTCCGCGCTGTAACGGCATCGGACATATCCGTGGCACCGAGTCTTCGGCATTGAACATCCTGCGCATCATCCAGGAAGAAGCGATGAAAGACAGCAGCGCCGCCATCCACGCGCAAGTGCCGGTGGATGTCGCCACGTTCCTGCTTAACGAAAAACGCGGCGACATCAACCGCATCGAAGCGCGTTTCAAGATCAACGTCACGCTGATTCCCAACCCGCACATGGAAACGCCGCATTACACGGTCACCCGTTTGCGTCAGGACGACATCACCGCCGACCATCTGCAAGCCAGCTACAAGCTGGTGGAAAAGCCGGAAGAGACCAAAGCTGTCACCGCTGCCGCACAGGAAGCCGCCAAAGCGCAACGCCCGCAAGCCGCCGTGCGCGGCATCACCCCGGCACAGCCCGCGCCCAAGCACGAAGTTAAGGAAGTGAAAAAAACTTCGCTGTGGAATACGCTGTTTGGCTGGCTCAGCTCGTCCGGCGAAGAGGAAAAACCTGCCAAGCCCGCACCGAGCAAAGGCGGACGCAACCCGCGCCGCGACCGCAACGAACGCGGCGAAAAAGGTGAGCGCGGCGAACGCAGCGAAGGCGGCAACAAGCAACGGCGTGAACGCGGTGAAGGCGGCAAGCCGCGCCGCGAGCGCGACGATGCGCCAAAAGCAGACAACACCAGCAAAGAGCAACAGCAGCCGAACCGTGCCGAGCGCCCGCAACAACCGCGCCCGCCGCGTCCGCCGAAGAACGAAGCCGTGCCGGTTCTGGAGACTCCCAAACCGGTGGTTGCCGGTGAGCAGGAAGAAGCCAACGGTAACCGCGAAGCGGGTCGCAAACGCGGTCGTCGCGGCGGTCGCCGTGAACGCGAGCGCCGTGAGCAACCGGTGAACGGCGCAGTGAACGAGAACCAGGTCGTCGAAACTGGAACCGCCAACGAAACGACAGAGGTAAGGCACTTTGCAACCGAGCCTCCTGTTGCGGCTGTGGTTGTTACCCAGGTTCAGCCGAGTGAGTACATCGCTTATCCCGATGCTTATCCCGATTCGTTGAAGAAGGTCACGCCGAGCGAAGTGGTGAGTTATCCGACGCAAGCGGAAGCCGCGCCCGTGGTGGTTCAAGTTGCACCGGTCGCACCGGCGGTTCAAGTGGTCGCGCCTGTTGCTGCACCGGTCACACCTGTGGTTCAAGCGCCTGCCCCTGTCGCCGTTCCCGTCGATTTGAGCAGCGCCGGATTGACCATGATCGAAACCGATCCGAACAAAGCTGCCACCGTCGTTGTTGTCCCGCCGCCAAGCCGCGAACAAGCCCCGCGCCGCCGCCAGCGCCAGCGCGAGATCTACAGCATCGAGGACAACGAGCCGTTGCAACAGGTAGAAACACAAGCGAAGAATTGAGTGATTTTGATTTGAGGTGAACATGAAAAAGCGCACGATCATTCGTGCGCTTTTTTCTTTGCAAAACCTTAACCGTCATTCCCGCGAAAGCGGGAATCCAGCAATAAAATATTCCGCGAAGCGGACTAAGCCATTGTTTAGACCCTCTTCGCGGGGATTATTTTTTCATCTGGATTCCCGCGTTCGCGGGAATGACGGAATTTGGAATAATTGTTGTTGCCCAGGAGAAATTTCATGCTGCGCAAACTGCTTCTGATCTTTGCATTCATCTCGCTTCCCGCTTACGCACTCGGCCCCGATCCGCAACAGGATTGGCGCAGCGCGGACACTGCGCACTTCCGCATCAACTATCTCGCCCATCAGCGCGCGCAGGCCGAGCGCACGGCGCTGATTGCCGAAAGCGCTTACGCGCGGCTAAGCCAACAACTGCATTGGGAAATTGCAGGCAAAACCGAAGTGGTGTTGCTGGATGCCTTCGATATTTCCAACGGCTATTCCACGCCGCTGCCCTTCAACAAAACCGCGCTGTATCTGGTGCCGCCCGGCGAGGGCGAGTTGCTGGACAACAGTAACTGGCTGGAGATGCTCATCACGCACGAGTTGACGCATACCGTGCATCTGGACAAATCGTCCGGAATCCCGGAATCGTTGCGCCATGTAATCGGACGCGACCTGTTGCTCTTCCCCAATCTGATCCAGCCGGGCTGGGCGATTGAAGGCATCGCCACTTACAACGAAAGCACGCCGGACAAAGGCCAAGGTCGTTTGCGCGGACCGACTTTCGAAGCGTTGATGCGCATCGAGCGCGAGCGTGGATTTTTGTCGCTGCGCGAAATCAACGCCAACGGGCGCGCCCTGCCCGCTTCCAAACAATATCTGTACGGCGTGTATTTCTACGACTTCCTGACGCGCCACTACGGCAGCGACGCGGCCTACCAATACATCCGCAATTACAGCGACAACATTCTGCCGCGCGTGCAATCCAATCCTGAAGCGCTCACCGGCAAAACGATGGATGTGTTGTGGGATGATTTTATTGCCGATCTGGGACAGCAAGTCGATACGCGCGCCGCCAGCATCAAAGCCGCACCACGCGCGGACGGCACGCCGCTGCTCGCCGCGTATTACAACATCAGCTCGCTTGCACCCGCAGATGACGGCGTGCTGGCGGTGGTGAATGACGGTGTGCTGCAAACAAAACTGCTGCACATTTCGCCGCAAGGCGCGACCAAACAACTCGCCGTGCTGCAAGCGCATGCGCGCATAGACCGCCACGCCAACGGCACGCTGCTGGTCGCCCAGCCCGACATCTGCGACACCTACAATCTGTTCTACGACCTCTATGTTTGGAACGAGCGCGACGGTATCAAGCGCCTGACCCGTTGCCAGCGCTACCGGCAAGCGGTGTGGCTGGGCGAACAGATCGCCGCGCTGAAATTCGAGGGCGGCCTCGCCAGTCTGGACATCATGCAATTGCAAGGCGACGGCGTGCAGAAAGTGCGCACACTGTATGCCGCAACGGACAGCATCGAAGCTATTGACTTGGCGGCCAGTCCCGACGGCACGCGCGTGGCGCTGGTGCTCAAACAAAGAGGCGCGTGGCAGGTATTGGAATTCGACATCACCGCAGGAAGCTCGCGTGTGCTGTTCGACTACGACGCGCCGCTGCACGGGCTGCGTTATGCGCGCGACGGGCAGAGTCTGGAATTCATCGCCACGCGCGACGGGGTGAATAATCTGTGGCGCTACGCCATCGGCTCTGCCGAACTCGCGCGTCTAAGCCACAGCTACACCGGTGTCACCTTGCACAGCGGCGTGAGCAATGACGGCTCGGTGGTGCTCGGTGTGATGGCCGCAGGCGGCACCGAGTTGCGGCGCATGGCGGACATCGCCGCTCAAGCCAAAATTCAGGTGACAACCGGCAACGCACCGCTACAGTTCACCCCCGCTCCCGCCGCGCCCGGCGTGTCGCTAGCCGCGCCGGAAAACTATCTCGCTTTGCGCTCTATCTATCCGCGCAGCTGGTTGCCCGCGTTTTTCGTTGATCGTGGTTTGCAGGCCTATGGCATTTCCACTTTCGGCAGCGATGCGATGGGCTGGCACAACTACATCGTCACCGCGATGCGGGAAAACACGCAGGGCGAAATGCTGGGCAATTTCAGCTACAGCTACCTCGACCTGCACTTATTCAGCCTCACACGCAATCTGTGGACGCGGCAGTGGCTGGGAACCAGCGGCAACGAGACCGTCACCATTTACGACCGCACCACCGATGCGCAATGGGTGTCCATGCTGCCGTGGAAGCAGAACGAGCGGCGCATTTACGCGGGAATCGGTGCGGCGCAGCAAAGCACCGACCGCGTTTATCTCGCCGGATTCACCACGCATCCGCAACTGGAACGCGTCGCGGCAACCTTTCTCAAATACGACTCGCGCGCGACCAATTGGTATGCCACGGACTACAACCGGGGCGCGCTCGCCACGCTGCTGTTTGAAAGCTACCGCCCGTTCAAAAACGATTACGACGGACACCTCGTGCGCCTCGACGCGCAACAATTGTGGCCGTTGGGCGACAGCGTGCTGGGCGCGCGCTGGACGGAAGTGCGCGCAACGGGCAGCACCGAACCGTTCCAGCTCGGCGGCGCGTTCGGGCACAGCCTGACGCAAGCCCCGTATATCAACCAACGCAACCTGCCGCTACGCGGCTATGCGGGCAGCGAATGGCAACTGCAAGGCCGGAACGCGCGCACTATGAGCGTTGAATTTTCCAGTCCGCTCGCCGACATCGACCGCCACTTCATGTCACCGCCCGTCGGCATCAACCGCCTCTCGGCCAACGTGTTTGTGGATGCGGGCAGCGTGGGAAATCCCGGCGCAACATCTTCCACTTTGTATCGCGGCATCGGAGCCGAGCTGCGCGCGGAAATCAAACTGGCTTACCAACTCATGCTGCCGCTGCGAGTCGGCATCGCGCGCGGCCTTGATCTGGATAGCGGCAATAGAATCTATCTGCAATTCGGGCAAGGGTTTTAAGCCACCTTGCCCGCAAGCCAGCAAATACGGGCATCTCCATCAAGCGTATGATGCAGATCGCCTATTGACGGGCGTTTGCACGATGTTTGAATATGCGGCATCGCTTTCTCAAAAAGGCATCTCTATAAATTTAAATTCCGTCATTCCGGCCAGCCCTCTATCCAACTTTCCCCCAGAGGGGGAAAGAGCAATTGCCTCCTCTCCCTTTGGGAGAGGATTGAGGTGAGGGTTAGCCGGAATCCAGCGGGTTTAATTAAAATGCTTTTATGTCAGTGCTTTGCACTGTCTGTTTTATTAACTGGACACCGGCCTTCGCCGGAATGACGGAATTTAAATTTATAGAGATGCCCAAAATAAATCGGAGCACAAGCATGAGCTACCTCAACCTGCGCATCATCGGTCTGGCCTTGCTGTTAACCCTGTTTGGCAACGCTGCCTGTGCCGGGCCGCTGCGCGACTGGCTATCCAAGCGCAACGCCGACCCGCAAGAATCGGAGTTATCGCTCGATGATGAAACCTCGGCCAGCGTTACTTTGCCGCAAGGCTTGCGGGTGCTGAAAGATGTGAGCTACGGCGGCGACAGCGCGCAGTGCATGGATGTTTATCTGCCCGCGCACGCGGCTGATGCGCCGGTGATTTTCATGGTGCATGGCGGCGCGTGGCGCGTTGGCGATAAGGCGGCCAGTACGGTGGTGGAAAACAAAGTGGCGCGCTGGGTGACACGCGGCTTCATTATGGTGTCAGTCAATTACCGCATGCTGCCCGAGGCCGATCCGTTGACGCAAGCCGGTGATGTGGCGCGGGCGCTGGCCACCGCGCAAGCCCAAGCGCCAACATGGGGCGGCGATCCTGATAAATTTATTCTGATGGGACATTCTGCCGGTGCGCATCTGGTTGCCCTGCTCGCCGCATCGCCCGCGAAAGTGCATGCACTTGGCGCGGTGTCGCTGGATAGCGCAGTGATGGATGTCGCGGGCATCATGCAAAAAAATCATTACCGCTTCTACGATAAGGCGTTCGGCAAAGATGGCGCTTACTGGAAAACCGCATCGCCGCTGGATGTGCTGACCACCGGCGCAAAGCCGATGCTGCTTGTATGTTCCTCTGTTCGCCGCGACCAGCCTTGCGCTCAGGCGCGGGCTTTTGCTACCAAGGCCGCCGGCTTGGGTATTCGCAGCGAAGTGTCGGAACAAGCGCTGTCGCACAAAGACATCAACCGCACACTCGGTTTGCCCGGTGCATATACCGATGCGGTCGAGACGTTCTTGGGTTCGCTGGATGAGTCGGTGCGCAAGAGGTTGGCCGGTGAAAAATAATCTGTACTTGTCCAGATTTCATCTGACAGAGATTGACCGATGTTCGGCCTGAACATCCATTCGAACTACACTGGTTGGATGTCTGCAACCGATCTTGGATTCAACCGGTGGATGCAACAGATTGAGCAAATTTCTCTGCCGGTGTTTGGTAGTTTAGTGTCTTTCTTGGGCGTTCATTCAATTTCCTCGCT